>JBFHRT010000006.1:0-18966 GCA_041591575.1 Spongiibacteraceae bacterium | reverse complement strand
TGCACCCTGCACGCCAACAACGCCAACCAGGCGCTGGACCGCATCCTGCACTTCTTCCCGCCGGAGCGCCACGGCCAGCTGTGGATGGACCTGTCGCTCAACCTCAAGGCGATGATCGCTCAGCAGCTGATCCCGACCCCGGACGGCAAGGGCCGGCGCGCCTGTGTGGAAGTGTTGCTGAACACCCCGCTGGCCTCGGACCTGATCCGCAAGGGCAATGTGCACGAGCTCAAGGAATTGATGTCGCGCTCCAATGAGCAGGGCATGCAGACCTTCGACCAGGCCCTGTACGAACTCTACTGCGAGGGTCAGATCACCTACGAGGACGCCCTCGCCCACGCCGACTCCCAGAACGACCTGCGCCTGATGATCAAGCTGGGTAAAGACGCCGCCAGCTCCGACCAACTGGACGACCTCGCCGGCAAGCTCAAGCTGGAAGAGGACGACAATGAGGGCGGCAAGGGGATGTTGCGCTGACAGCGCCGGACGCTAGACGGGAGACGGAAAACGCCAAGCGGTAGGGTGCGCCGCGTGCGGTGCGTCGGCTATTCGCAGGATGTAGAACCAACCGGGAATGCCTGCTTGTAGGTGCGGATTTATCCGCACATTGACGCGGCAGCCGGGGTATTTGTGCGGATAAAACCGCACCTACAACTGCTCGACGCGCGGTGTGCAACGCTTTTGCGTCTCCCGTCTCCCGTCTCCCGTCTCCCGTCTCCCGTCAGGCGTCTCCCATTTCCCTAAACCAACTCTCCAGAATCAGCACCGCGCTGAGGCTGTCCACATTCTCCCGTTTGAAATCCCGCGAACCGCCGCGGTCGAGGATATGGCCCTTGGCCTCGAAGCTGCTGAGGCGCTCGTCGCAGTAGTCCACCGGCAGGCCGAAGCGGCCGTGCAGGCGCTTGCCGAACTTGCGCGCCCGCGCACTCAGTTCTGACTCGCTGCCGTCCATGTTCAGCGGCAGCCCCACCACCAGTCGCGCCGGCCGCCACTCCGCCAGCAGCGCTTCTACCCGCTGCCAGTCGGGAATGCCGTCGCGGGCGCTGAGTGGTTCCAGCGGTGAGGCGGTGGCGGTGACCGACTGGCCGCTGGCGACGCCGATGGTGCGGGTGCCGAAGTCGAAGGCGAGGAGGGTTTGGGGGTTCATGGGTTGCCGCTTTGGAAGTTAGCGGCTCATTTTAACGTGTTTGGGGTGGCTTGGCTGTTTGTCGGCTGTGGTCTTGTCGCAAATGGTATTGAGGGCCAATGGTTTCGCTCCCTGTCGGGAGCGCCTTACTTCTTTTGCTTGCCCAAAAGAAGTAAGCAAGAAAAGGGCGCCCCGGCCACTGGCTCTTCGGGTTCCCTCGCTACGGACTTGGCTTGAACGGGTCGGCTCGACGAAACATCCTGTCTCGACGAACCTAAATCGGCCGTCCATGGCCGATTTCCCCTACGCCAAGCCCTCCACTCGGCCAGTGGCAGGGGCCTTGGGTGCCACCGTATAGTTTGGTGTATTTGTTGGCCTATTCGGTGCGCACAGCGCACCCTACAAACCGCAATCTTTAGCTCTGTCATTGCGAGGAGCCGTGCCGCGCATTTGCGGCGCGGTGACGCGGCAATCTCCTTCAGAATGGCAGTGAGCTGATGGGGATCGCCACGTCGCCTTCGGCTCCTCGCGATGACGGAGTTATTAGGAAAACCTTGAAGGCGGCACCGCTTTTGGGGCCCCCTGGGAGGCGCCGAGAAGCGCAGGGCGGCGATGGACAAAACGGCAGGATTGCCGTTTTGCATAGCCGAAAGGCTGCCCGAAGGGCGAGGGCCATGGATGGCCCGAGTGAATAAGCGCGAGCACTGTTTGACAAAATCGCTCTCCATTTTGGACGCCCGCTTTCTTCAGGGCGCCCCGAAGGGAGTGAAATCTATCGCTTTTTGAAAAGTGGCGCTGTCCGCCTCTGCGAGGCGGCGATTGGGTCTCAGGCGTGCCCCACCTGATTCACCAGCTGCGAATAGTCGATACCCAGCTTGGCCAGCGCTGCGTCCACCCGCTGGCCGAAGGGCACTTCAAACAGGATATGGCGGTCGGCCGGCAGCACCAGCCAGGTGTTTTCCTGCAGCTCCAGTTCCAGCTGACCCGGCGCCCAGCCGGCGTAGCCCAGGGCGATCAGGCTGCGCTCGGGGCCGCGGTCGTGGGCGATGGCGTCGAGGATGTCCATGGAGGTGGTCAGCGCCACGTCGCGGGCAATGTCCACCGAGGACTCCCACTGCGCGGGGCCGCTGTGGTGCAGCACGAAGCCGCGGTCCGGGTGCACCGGGCCGCCGGCGTAGACCGGTTCGTTGTGGGGGTGCTCCTGGTCCATCAGTTCCAGGTGGTCGAGGATTTCGTCCACCTTGAGATCCAGCGGGCGGTTGATGACAATGCCCATGGCGCCGTCGTCGGTGTGCTCGCACAGGTAGGTGATGCTGTGGGCGAAGATGCCCTCCTGCAGCGCCGGCAGTGCAATCAGGAAGTGGTCTTTGAGGGTATGCTGCATCGCCATAAATCCATTATGGCCCAGGGCGGCGATAACTCAAGCGCAAAGCCGTCTTTTGTCGCTGCTGATGGTTTTTAACTGCTTGATGTTAAAGCATTTTTCTCAAATCGCCAGGTGCGGATGATCTCCAAGATGTCGACTTCGCGACGCATTTCGGCGGGGAAGGGGGCATAGGGGGCGGCGAGGTGGACGATGCGCATCGCCGCGCGGTCCAGCAGCGCGTGGCCGGAACTCTGCAGCAGTTTGACTTCCTGCACGCTGCCATCTGGCTTGAGCGCCACCCGCAGCCGCAACTCGCCCTCGATGCCACGCTGGCGCGCTTGCTCCGGGTAGTGGCGGTTGCCGATGGTCTCCACTCGCGTGCGCCAGTGGTGCAGGTACTCGGCGTCTACCGCGCGCTTGGTCGACACCGAGGTCAGCACCCGCCGCTTGGGGCGGTTGGCGTAGGCCTGGCGCTGCAGGTCGAGCTTGGCTTCCAGGCTGGCAATTTCTTGGTTGAGCTGGGTGTCGCGGTCGTTACCACTCTGCCGGCTGCTGCTGCGGCTGTGATCGGCAGTCTCAAGGGCGGTCTTGCGCTGGCTTTTGGCGGTGGTGGCCAGCTGTGCCTGCTGCGCGCGGCTGGGCTCGCTGCGCGCCAGCTTCAGCAGCTGCGGGTCCTGCGCGGCGTTGTCGCGGAAAGGGCTGTCCTCACGCTTGGTGAGCAGCGCTTTTTCCGCCAGGGTGCCGCTGCCGGCCTGGTCGAACTGGGCCAGGTAGTCGGCCTTGTCGTTGTCGCTGCGGTGCTGGGCCAGGGTGATTTCCAGCCGCGGTGCGCTGCGCGATTGCAGCTCGCGGCTGAAGCCGATGCCCAAGATCAGCGCCGCGTGCAGCGCCGCCGCCAGGCAGAACAGGAAGCCGAGGCGGTCGCCGCTGTGGCTGTCGGCGGTGTCTATGGTGGGGCTGAGTGCATTCATGCGCGGGCGCGGAGTTTGTCGGCTATGCAATCCATCAGTTTACCGCCGATGTCGGTATCGTAGGCGCGATCGATTTCACGGATGCAGGTGGGGCTGGTGACATTGATTTCGGTGAGGTAGTCGCCGATCACGTCCAGCCCCACCAGCAGCAGGCCTTTTTCCTTCACCGCCGGCGCCACCTGGGCAGCGATCCAGCGGTCCCGCTCGCTAAGCGGTTGCGGGCGCCCGGAGCCGCCGGCGGCGAGGTTGCCGCGGCTCTCGCCGGCCATCGGCACCCGCGCCAGGCTGTAGGGCACCGGTTCGCCGTCGATCAGCAGGATGCGCTTGTCGCCATCGCGAATCTCCGGCAGGTAGCGCTGCGCCATCACTGTGGTGCGGCCGTGGTCACTGAGGGTCTCGATGATGACGCCGAGGTTGGGATCGCTCGGCCCCACCCGGAACACCGAGCTGCCGCCCATGCCGTCTAGCGGTTTCATCACCACGTCGCCGTGCTGTTGGTGGAAGGCGCGCAGTCGCGCCGGGTCGCGGCTGACCAGCTGCGGCGGACAGCACTGCGGAAACTGGGCGGCGAACAGCTTTTCGTTGCAGTCGCGCAGGCTCTGCGGGCGGTTGACCACCAGCGCGCCGGCGCGCTCGGCGATCTCCAAGATATAGGTGGTGTACAGAAACTCGTTGTCGAAGGGCGGATCCTTGCGCATCAGGATCACGTCCAGGCTGTCCAGCGCGGCGTCGCCGGCTTCGCCCAGGTCGTAGTAGTGTTCGGGGTCGCGGCGCACGCTCAAGGGGCGCATCTGGGCGCGGGCCTGGCCGTCGGCCAGGTAGAGGTCGGCCTGGGTCATGTAGTGCAGGCTCCAGCCGCGGTCCTGGGCTGCCCACAGCATGGCCAGGGTGGAGTCCTTTTTGTAGGTGATGGTGTCAATAGGGTCCATCACGACCCCCAGGCGAACTGTCATTTTTGCTACCTGCTTCAGAATTGAGGGCTGCGGCGCTTTATTTCCGCCCCCATCTGGTTTATTAATCTAACGTTCCGTTTTGTGTTCGTGCCCGACCGAGCCGGCCCCGCCGCGCGCCATCCAGGCGGCGAGCATACGTTACGTGGCCGCCGGGGCGATGGCAAGCTTTGGTTCTCCGCCCGATTTTGCTACTGTTGGCGGCGCGTGTAGGGAATGCGCGGGCCGCGGCGTAGCGTCGTGGCGGGCACACAACAATAACAGGCCACCGGGCCGTGCCGGGTGCGCCAACGCAAGGTGTAAAGGTAAAATGGAAGCGAAGTTTGAAGACCTCAAGGTGATGGTGATCGACGACAGTAAGACGATCCGCCGCACCGCTGAAACCCTGCTGACCAAGGTTGGCTGCACGGTGGTCACCGCCACCGATGGCTTCGACGCCCTGGCAAAGATTGCCGACAGCAAGCCGGACATCATCTTTGTTGATATAATGATGCCGCGCCTCGACGGCTACCAGACCTGCGCACTGATCAAGAACAACAGTGATTTCAAGTCCACGCCGGTGATCATGCTGTCCAGTAAGGACGGCCTGTTCGACAAGGCCAAGGGCCGCATCGTCGGTTCGGACCAATACCTGACCAAGCCTTTCAGCAAAAACGAGCTGCTGGAGGCCATTCAGGCGCATGTGCATTGACAGACACCGCTAAAATGGGTCTGATGGTGTAATTGCCGCCCAGAATAATAACAACGCGACCCGGAGGACCACATGGCACGCGTGCTGATAGTCGATGACTCGCCTACTGAAACCCATAAACTCAGCCAGCTGCTCAGCAAGCACGGCTACGATGTGCTGACCGCCGACAGTGGCGAGAAGGGCATCAGCCTGGCTCGCCAGGAACGGCCCGATGTGGTGCTGATGGATATCGTCATGCCGGGCATGAACGGCTTCCAGGCCACCCGCCAGCTGAGCAAGGACGCCGAGACCAGCGCCATTCCGGTCATTATTGTCACCACCAAAGACCAGGAAACCGACCGCCTGTGGGGCCGGCGCCAGGGCGCCAAGGGTTACCTCACTAAGCCGGTGGACGGCAAACTGCTGGTCGATACCATCAAGTCGGTGATGGCGGCGGCCTGAGCGCCGTCGTCCCGCCCGCAATAGTGCCATGACTGCATCCAATCAAGCCTTTGCCCAGCTGCTGGACCTCGCCGCCCGCAGCACTGCCGCGTCGCGGGGCCTGCCGGCCCAGGTCGAGGTGGTACCGGAGTGGAGCGGGGTCAGTTTTGAACTGGCTGGCTGCCGCTTGGTGGCACCGATGGGCGAGATCACCGAAGTGCTCACCGTGCCGGCGGCAACGCGGCTGCCCGGGGTCCAGCCCTGGGTGCGCGGCATCGCCAACGTGCGCGGCCGCCTGCTGCCGTTGTTTGACCTGGAGGCCTTTGTCGGTACCGCGCTGGCCGGCGCCCGTAAGGGACACCGGGTGATGACGCTGGAATCCGGCGAGCTCTACAGTGGCCTGGTGGTCAGCCAGGTGAACGGCATCGTTAGCTTCGCGGTGGACACTTTTACCGGCGAGCTGCCAGAGGACATCGCCGACGAATTGCTGCCCTTTGTCGAGGGTTCGTACCGCCAGGATGGCACCCTGTGGCCGGTATTCAGCCCGAGCAAGCTGATACAGGACGCCCGCTTTTTCAATGTTGCCGCCTGACGCGCAGCTGGGATAATAACGATGATCAGAGAAGAACCATTCGGTCTGGAGTCCGGAGAATGAAAGCAGTGAAATCGGTCACCTTCGCCAACCTGCGGGCTAGCCGCTCCATCAGTATCTTCGTGGTATTGATGCTGGTCGGTTTTATCGGCGCCGGCATCAACGCCTATATGGTCCTGCGCAACGCCGGTTACGACCAGCGCTATCAGGAGCTGACCAGCGAGATGCGGCTGTACGCGCAGCAGATCGAAACCAGTTCCCGCGAGGCCACCGCCGGTGTGTCGGCAGCCTTTGACGTGCTGTCGCGGGCGCGCGCCAACTTCTCCCGCTCCTACAACCTGCTGCTCAACGGCGACAAGAGCCTGCCCTCGCCCAAGGACATGGTCAGCAGCGAGATGAACAGCCTCAGCGCGGTGTGGAAGAGTATCGACCAGGCCTCGGCCACCATCGTCGACAACAAAGACCGCATCCTGTTCCTGCACGAGGTGGCGCGCACCCTCAACGAATCTATCCCCGAGCTGCAGCAGGAGTACAACAACGTTGTAGAGATCCTGCTGGAGAGCGGCGCCCCGGCTGACCAGGTGGCAGTGGCCCAGCGCCAGTCCTGGCTGGCGGAGCGTATCGCCCGTAACGTAGACCGCATGCTGGAGGGTGGCGAGGGCGCCACCGCGGCGGCCGACCAGTTCAACCTTGACGCCAGCGTGTTCGGTACCGTGCTGCAGGGCATGCTGCAGGGCAACCCGGCAATGCGTATCACCCGGGTTCGCGACAACGAGGCGCGGGCCTCGCTGATGGAGATCGGCAAGCTGTTCAAGTTCGTCAGCGGCTCGGTTGACGACATCTTCCAGGCCTCGCCGGACCTGCTGAAGGCGGCGCAGGCGGCACTGAAAATCGTCCAGGACGCGCCCCGCGCCCAGGAGGCCACCAGCGTACTGGCCGACAAGATTGCCAACCTCGAGGACGAGCGCCTGCTGTCCACCACCACCACGCTGTTCTTTGTGGTGCTGATCGCCATCTCGCTGGCCGCCATCGGTGTGCAGCTGTTCCTCAACACCCAGCGCCGCCTGGCCGATACCGCCGAGACCAACGAGCGTAACCAGAACGCGATCCTGCGACTGCTGGACGAACTGGCCGACCTCGCGGACGGTGACCTCACCACCCGCGCCACGGTTACCGAGGACTTCACCGGCGCCATCGCCGACTCTATCAACTACACCGTTGACCAGCTGCGGGTACTGGTATCGCAGATCAACGAGACCGCGGTGAAAGTATCGGCGGCGGCGCAGGACTCGCAGTCCACCGCACTGACCCTGGCCGAGGCCTCCGAGAGCCAGGCCCAGGAAATCGCCGGCGCCTCGGCGGCGGTCAACGAGATGGCGGTGACCATCGACCAGGTATCCTCCAACGCCGCCGAATCGGCCGCGGTTGCGAAGCGCTCGGTTGCCATCGCCAACACCGGCTCCGAGGTGGTACAGAACACCATCAAGGGCATGGACAACATCCGCGAGCAGATCCAGGAGACCTCCAAGCGGATCAAGCGTCTGGGTGAGAGCTCCCAGGAAATCGGTGACATCGTATCGCTGATCAACGACATCGCCGACCAGACCAACATCCTGGCACTGAACGCCGCGATCCAGGCCTCTATGGCCGGTGACGCCGGCCGCGGCTTCGCGGTGGTTGCGGACGAAGTACAGCGCCTTGCGGAACGCTCCTCGGGTGCGACCAAGCAGATCGAGGCGCTGGTTAAGACCATCCAGTCCGACACCAACGAAGCGGTTATCTCCATGGAGCAGACCACCGCCGAGGTGGTACGTGGAGCGCGCCTGGCCCAGGACGCGGGTGCGGCGCTGGAAGAGATCGAGAAGGTATCCCAGGAACTGGCGGAACTGATCCAGAACATCTCCAACGCGGCGCGCCAGCAGGCGGCCTCGGCGGGCCACATCTCCAACACCATGCACGTTATCCAGGAGATCACCTCGCAGACCTCGGCCGGTACCACCGACACCGCACGCTCCATCGGTAACCTGGCGGAGATGACCAACGAACTGCGCAGCTCGGTGGCGGGCTTCAAGCTGCCCGAGCGGCCGGAAGCCGCGGACGAGCCGGCGGTGGACGACAACGGCGTCGAGCTGGACCTGCCGGAGGCTGAACAGGCCTGAGGTAGGCGCGCTAGTCCGGAGTTGGCGGCATGATGTTGGCGGAAAGCAGTATGGCTGAAGTGAGCAATAGTCAGCTCGACCGCTGGCGGGCGCTGCTGGAGGCGCAGACCGGCATCAATCTGGCACAGCACCAGCATATCCTGCGCAAGGGCCTGGACCAGTGGCTGGCTGAACTCGAGCCCGCCGCCGCGGCCCAGTGCCTGCAGGACAGCGAAAACCGGCCGCGCTTTGGGCACGGCCGCTCGCTGGTCGACCACCTGGCGGTCAAGGACACTCGCTTCTACCGCAACCCGGCCGCCTACCGCGTCTTCTCCGAATACCTGCTGCGACGTCTGCGCGGCGGCGCTGCCAGGGGCGAGCCGGTGACGCTGGACATCTGGAGCGCCGGCTGTGCTACCGGCGAAGAGCCCTACACGCTGGCGATGGTCGCCAGCGAGCTGGTGGCGCGCAGTGGCAGCAAGGCCTATATCGGCGTGATCGGCAGCGACATCAGCAGTGCCGCGCTGGCGGTGGCCAAGAGCGGCCGCTATGGCGCGCGCGGCCTCGCTTTGCTGCCGGGCGGGCTGCGCGACAAGTACTGTCGCCCAGCCGGCGACGGCCGCTTCGAAGTCGCCGACGAGCTGCGGCGCAAGGTCTGCTTCCTGCAGTCAAACCTGCTCGACAGCGACTGCGCGCCGGCCTCCGGGATGGACGTGATTTTCTGTCACAACGTGCTGGTCTATTTCCGCACCTGGCGACAGAAACAGGTATTGAACAACTTGGCTGCGCGCCTGAAACCGGGCGGCATTTTGGTGATCGGGCCGGGCGAGGCACCGGGGTGGAACCCCCCGCAGCTGCAGCGTGTCGCCGGCGGCAAGGTCCAGGTGTTTATGCGCCGTCGCGATAATAATTCCAAGCAGAGTCGAGAACCATGACGGACCGTCGAGACTACGTCGCACTGGACTGGGTGGCGGGTGAAATTGCCGAGTCGCTGCAGCTGGCTGTGGAAGCCCTCGAGCAGTACATTGGCGACCGCAACGACAGCACCAAGCTGCAGTTCTGTCTCGCCCATATCCATCAGGTGCAGGGCAGCCTGCGCATGGTCGAGTTTTTTGGCGCCGCCCTGCTCGCCGAAGAAATGGAAACCTGCCTGGCGCTGCTGCTGGATGGCGGCCTCGCCGACAGCCAGGTCGACGACGCCCTCAGCGCCCTGCGTCTGGCCATTGCCGAACTGCCCAAGTACGTCAACCGCGTGCGCGAAAATCGCCGCGACTACCCCACCCAGCTGCTGCGGGTATTCAATGAGCTGCGCGCGGTGGGCGGCCAACCGCTGCTGTCGGGCAGCGAGCTGCTGTTCAACCCCTCGCTGGCACCGGCACAAGCGGCGGGTGAGCCGCTGAACCTGCCCAGCCAGGAGTTTCTCGAGGTGGCGCGCAAACTGCGCCAGATGTACCAGATTGCGCTGCTGGGCTATCTGCGCGGCCACGAGGTGCGCAAGAACCTCAACTACCTGGCCAAGGTCTGTGCGCGGGTCGCCAAGCTCAGCCAGGGCTGCCCGCAGCAGGCGCTGTGGCAGCTGTGTATTGCCCTGCTGGAAGGACTGCTCAACAACGCCATCAAGAGCGGTCCCGCGGTGCGCGGTCTGCTGCGCGCCATGGACCGCCAGATTCGCCTGTTTGTCGAGCGCGGCGACGCTGTGCTCGCCGAGCCGCCACCGGCGGCGCTGATGCGCAACCTGCTGTTTTACGTCGCCGGCAGCGAAGCCAGCTCCCAGTACATCCGCGCCGCCCGCAGCCAGTACGCACTGGATGCCGCACTGCCGGATATCGGCGCCGCCGCCGCAACCCAGCGCGCGGTGCTGGGGCGGGCGCTGCAGTCACTGGCGGCGCAGTTGGAGGCCGACCGCAGCGGGGCACAGCAACAGCTGCGCGAACTGCTGTACTGCACCGCAGTGCTCGGCCTCAACAGCGAGCACCGGGTGCTGCGCGCCATTGCCGCCAAACTGCAGGGCGCTGCCGACGCCGAACTGGAGCCGCTGGCGCAACAGCTGCGCGAGCTGTCGCCGCCGCAGGAAACGCTGCCCGGTGCCGAGCCGCGCAACCTGTTCAACGACAGCGACGAGGCGCAGCAGCAGCTGGATCGCGCCTTTGCCTCGGTGGTGCGCGAATCGCGCAATGGCCTGGAGCTGACCCGCGAGGCGGTGGTCAACTTTGTCGCCAACCAGTGGCAGATCGATTACCTGGCCGACGTGCCGGCGTTGCTGGCCAGTGTCGCCGGCAGCCTGCAGGTGGCCGCGATGAGCCCCGCCGCGGCGGTGCTGCGCAGCTGCGAGCAGTTTGTGCGCGAACAGTTGCTGGACGACCCCCACGTGCCAGACTGGCAGACGCTGGATGCGCTGGCCGATGCCCTGACCTCGGTGGACTACTACCTCGAGCGCTGTGCCAGCGACATGGACCAGGACGCCGGCGAAGTCCTGGCCATCGCCGAGCAGTGCGTGGCCGCGCTGGGCTATCCGGTGCCGAGCGCAGAGTCGCAAGCGCACGCCCCTGCGGCACCGCAAGCAGCTTCGCAGCGCGCCGCGCCAGCGGCGCCGCCATCCGCCGCCGTGGCGGAGGCCGCAGCCCCCACGCAGCAGCAGGCCGCGGCGCCGTCCGATGCGCCAGCCGAGCCCACACCCGCCGCGGAGCCCGCGGCCGAGTCCGCTGCCGCGGAGGAAGACCAGCGGCTGGAACTGCCCGAAGACATCGACCCCGAAGTGGCGGAAATCTTCGTGGAAGAGGCTGGCGAGGTGCTGGAGGAGATCGCCGAGGCGCTGCCCGCCTGCCGCGATAACCCCGCTAACAGTGGCGCTGTCACCGAGCTGCGCCGCGCTTTCCACACCCTGAAAGGCAGCGGCCGTATGGTCGGGGCCGAGCAGATCGGCGAGCTGGCCTGGTCGGTGGAGGACATGCTCAACCGGGTGATGGAGGGCAGCCTGCAGATGGATGCGGCGCGGCTGCAGTTGATTGAGCAGGTGGCGGGTCTGCTGCCGGAGATGGTGACCAAATTCGGCGCCGGGCGCCAGTTTGGGCCGGCAAAAATTGCACCGCTGGTGGCCGCCGCCAATGCCCTGACGGCGGAACAAACCCCTGCGCCTACGGCCTTGGATACCCAGCCTGAAGCGCCGCCAACCCCGCCCGCGGCAGCGCCGACGCCCGCGCCCGAAGCGCCGGCGTCTTCTGTCACTGACGAATCTGTCCCTGAAGCATCTGCCCCGCAAGCGCCTGCCGCCGTCGAGCCAATTGCGCCGGCCCAAGCCGAGTCCGATGACGATGACGACGACGAAGAGGACGCGCTGCTCAATATCTTCGCCGGCGAGGCGCGCATCCACTTGCGCGCCATCGAGAATTTCCTCACTGTCGCGCAGGCGCCGGCGGCGCTGACCGATGCCTTGCAGCGCTCACTGCACACCCTCAAAGGTGCGGCGCATATGGCTGGCATGGGCGCCATCGCCGACCTGGTGTCGCCCACCGAACACCTGGTCAAGGAGCTGCGCGCGCTGCAGCTGCCGGCCGACGTCGAGCTGCTGGTACTGCTCAACGACATCACCCGCGCCGTGCATGCCGCAGTGGACGCCATGGAGGCGGGCGCCGGACCGGCACTGCCGGAGTTGGCAGAGTTGCGCGAGCGCATCGCGCGCCTGGGCAACCGTCTGTTGCAGGAGGCCGAGCGCGCCCAGGCCGAGAGCGGCACCGGCATTGAGCCGGGCGAACTGGACCGTTTCCTGGCTGCCGCCGCCGAACATATTGCCGTCGTCAGCGATGCCCTGGTGCCGGGCGGCGAGCGCATTGAGGCTGCCGAGTTCGGTCTGCTGGGCGGGCAGGTCGGCAGTGTCGGCGAGCGCGCCGCGGCGCTCAATTTCGAGGCCATTGCCGAGCTCGCCCAGGACTTGCAGCTGATGTTGCAGCACGCCACTGATCCGGTGCCGATGCAGGCGGTGGCGTTGGCCCGCGAGGCCTGCGAGACGTTGATGGAGCAGCTCAACCAGCTCGCCGGCGAGCAAAAGCCCCAGCACGATGACGAGCTGCTGCAGCGCCTGCGGCAGTTTGACTTTGCCGCCGCGGCCGCGGTGGAGGCGGCGGTGCCGACGCTGACCGAGCGCGCCCCACAGTCGCCCCGTGCCGAGCAGCAGCCGGCGACCCAGCGCGAGTCCGCCGCCGAGGCGCCGGCGGCCGACGAAACCCGGCCGCTGGGTGAGGACGTCGATCCCGAGATCCTCGGCATCTTCCTGGAGGAGGCCGAGGACCTGCTGGAGGCGGTGGACGAAACCATTCACCGCTTGTCGGAAAACGCCGGCGACCGCGAGCAGCTGGAGCTGCTGCAGCGCCACCTGCACACCCTTAAGGGCGGTGCCCGCCTGGCCGGCCTGATGGGCCTGGGCGAACTCACCCACAACTGTGAAGCGCTGCTCACCGATGTGATTGAGCGAGGCGGCGACACCGGCCCCGACTTCATGGAGCTGGTGCTGCGCTACCATGACCGCCTCAGCTTCGGCGTGCAGGCCGCCACCCGCGGCCGCGACATCCCGCCGGAGCTGCCGGCGGTGACCACTGCTGCCGTACCCGCCGCGCCGGAATCCACCGCGGATACCGCGCTTCCCGCGGCGCGTTCGGCAGCGGCGGAGCAGGACGAGGAGAGCCGCGAGGCGGCGCTGGCCAACCTGGAGAGTTACACTCCCCAGGAGCTGATCAAGGTCTCCGCCGAGCTGATGGAAAACCTGGTCAACCTGGCCGGTGAGACCTCCATCGCGCGCTCACGCGCGGAAGAGGAGATCAGCGACTTCGCCCACTCCCTGGACGAAATGCTGATCACCGTCGAGCGTCTGCAGGAGCAGGTGCGGCGACTGGATATCGAGACCGAGGCGCAGATTCTGTTCCGCCAGGAGCAGGTGGAGATCGAGGGCCAGGACGGCTTCGACCCGCTGGAATTCGACCGCTACTCCCAGCTGCAGCAGCTGTCGCGCTCGCTGATGGAGTCGGCCTCGGACCTGGTGGATATCCGCGGCACGCTGGCAGAAAAGACCCGCGACATGGAGACCCTGCTGCTGCAGCAGTCGCGCATCAACACCGAACTGCAGGAAGGCCTGATGCGCTCGCGCATGGTGCACTTTGCGCGCATGGTGCCGAGGCTGCGGCGCATCGTTCGCCAGATCAGCCTGGAGCTGGGCAAGCGCGTCGAGTTCAAGGTGTTCAATGCCGAAGGCGAGCTGGACCGGCAGGTGCTCGAGCGCATCGTGCCGCCGCTGGAGCATATGCTGCGCAACTCGGTGGACCACGGTATCGAGTCCGAGGCCGACCGCGTCGCCGCCGGCAAGAATCCGGTGGGTACGGTCAGCATGCACTTCGCCCGCGAAGGCGGCGATGTGCTGATCACGCTCAGCGACGACGGCCGCGGTATCGACTTCGATGCGGTACGCAAGAAGGCCGTGAAGCTGGGTTGGATCAAGCCAGACCAGGTGGTGAGCGAGGGCCAGCTCAGTGAATTCCTGTTCCAGTCCGGCTTCTCCACCGCCGAACAGGTCACCCAGATTTCCGGCCGCGGCGTCGGCATGGACGTGGTCCACAGTGAGATCAAGCAGCTCGGCGGCAGCGTCGAGCTGGAGTCCAGCCGCGGTCGCGGCACCCGTTTCATGATCCGCCTGCCGTTCACGGTGTCGGTCAACCGCGCACTGATGGTCAGCGTCGGCGGCGATGTGTTCGCGGTGCCCATCAACGCCATCGAGGGCATCGTGCGCGTCAGCCCCTACGAGCTGGAGGTGTACTACCAGCCCGACGCGCCGCCCTTCGAGTACGCCGGCCAGCCCTATGGCCTGCGCTACCTCGGCGGCCTGCTCGGTGGCGGCGTCGCGCCGCACCTGGAGGGCCAGACCGAGCCGCGGCCGGTGATCCTGGTGCGCGGTGGCGACCAGCCCATCGCGGTGCAGGTCGACAGCCTGCTGGGCTCGCGCGAAATCGTGGTGAAGACCCTCGGCCCGCAGTTCAGCACCGTGCACAGCCTGTCCGGCGCCACCGTGCTTGGCGATGGCTCGGTGGTGGTGATTCTCGACATGCTGGCGATGATCCGCGCCGACCTCAGCCGCGACCGCGACCTGATCGAGCAGCAGCCGGTGGCACTGGAGCGCGAGCAGGACAACCAGCTGGTAATGGTGGTGGACGACTCGGTAACCGTACGCAAGGTCACCTCGCGGCTGCTGGAGCGCCAGGGCATGGACGTGCTGCTGGCCAAGGACGGGGTCGACGCCATTACCCAGTTGCAGGAGATCGAACGCCTGCCGGACGTCATCCTGCTGGATATCGAAATGCCGCGCATGGACGGCTTCGAAGTGGCCAGTCGCGTGCGCCACACCGCGCGCCTGCAGCAAATCCCGATCATCATGATCACCTCGCGCACCGGTGAGAAACACCGCGAGCGTGCCTTTGGCCTCGGCGTCAACAAGTATCTGGGCAAGCCCTACCAGGAGCTGGCCCTGCTCAAGGCCATCGCAGAGGTGACCGGCGAGGCTGCCTTGCAGAGTCGCTGATGGCACAGCTGGCGGTGGTGGCCGACGACGCCTTTCAGCGGCGGCAGTTGGAGGCGGTACTGGTCAAGGCCCATCACCACGTGTTGCTGAGCTGCGAGGCGGCACAGCTGCCAGCTGGCCACCGCGATGCCGACGCCGACCCCGCCGTGTGGCTGCTGTTGCTGCCGGCGGCGGCGGTGCAGTCGACGCTGCACTACCTGGACAGCCACTCGCGGGCGCCGGCGCTGATTCTGGACGATATGCCCGCCGATGAGATCGCACGCGCGCGCTGGTTCCGGCGGCTGTTCGCCAAACTGGGGCGGGAACTGGGCGAGGAGCTGCCCGAGGCTCAGCCGCAGCTGGCCGAGGATGTGTGGGTGCTGGGCGCCTCGCTGGGCGGGCCGGAGGCGATCAAGGCCTTTGTCACCGCGCTGCCGCCAGACCTGCCCATTGCCCTGGTCTACGTGCAGCATATCGACGAGTGTTTCGACCAGCTGCTGGTGGACAACCTCAGCCGCTATTCGCACTACCCGGCAGCGGTGTGCCGCGAGGAGCTGCGCTTGTACAGTGGCCGCATTGCGGTGATCTCGCCGGACCACAAACCGCGCTTTCTGCCCTTCGGCCGGGTGATCGATTCCGGCGAACCCTGGCAGGGCATGTACCGCCCCTGTATTGACCAGGTGGCGGTGGGGCTGGCGCGGCTGTATCGCGAACGGCTGGGACTGATCGTGTTCACCGGCACCTACAACGACGGTGAGCAGGGCGCCCGCAACGTCAAGGCGCTGGGCGGCACGGTGTGGGCGCAGTCGCCGCAGAGCTGTGCCAGCGACACCATGCCGCGCGCCGCCATGGGCACCGGCGCGGTGTCGATCAGCGGCAGCCCCCAGCAACTGGCGGCGGCGCTGGCCAGCCGCTACCGCGACATTTCGAGTAAGAGGGTACTATGAGCGAACCGATCGAACAGATCGCCCAGGACCAGATGCCATCGCTGCTGCTGCCGCTGGGTGAAAAATACCTGCTGCTGCCCAACGTCAGCGTTGCCGAAATCCTGCTCAGCGGTGAGCCGGATGAGCTGGATGGTGCGCCCGCCTGGGTGCTGGGTGCCTTTAAGTGGCGCGGCCTCACCGTGCCGCTGATCTCCTTTGCGCGCCTCAACGGCGACGGCAGCGGGCCCCACTCCATCGAGCGGGTGGCGGTGGTCAACGGCATCACCGGCCGCGAAAGCCTGCCTTTTTACGCCGTGGCCATCGAGGGTGTGCCGCGGCAGATGCGGGTGCTGGCGGATGAAATCGTCATCGACGAACAGGCCGAGCCCGGCGCCGCCGAGCTCAGCCGGGTGCGGGTGGGCGGCGAGATCGCTGCCATTCCCGACCTCGCCTTTATCGAGGAGCGCCTTGCCAGCCTGGGGCTGTAGCGCGGCCTCTTGGTGACCCCGGCGGAGACGGTGTCGGCCCAATAACAAGGAGGATGCGGGATGAACAAGGTTTACGGCGCGGTGCTGTCGCCCTTTGTGCGCAAGGTGCTGATGGTGCTGGAATACAAGGGCATCGACTACCAGCAGGAGACGGTGTTGCCCTTTGCCACCCCCGAGGGTTTCGAGCAGCTCAGTCCGCTGCGCAAGGTGCCGGCCTTTGTCGACGACGAGGTGACCCTGGCCGACTCCTCGGTGATCGCCGACTACCTGGAACACAAATACCCCGAACCGAGGTTGTACCCGGCAGAACCGGCGCGACGCGCCCGCGCGCTGTGGCTGGAGGAATTTGCCGACAGCCAGCTGATGGACCTGTTGGGCTGGCCGATCTTCTTCGAGCGTCTGGTGGCGCCGAAACTGCTGGGCCGCGCCACCGACGAGAGCAAGGCCGAGGCTGCCATCGAAAAACTGCCGCCATGGCAGGACTATCTGGAGGCGCAGCTGGATGGCGGCGATTATCTGCTGGGTGAGGAGTTGAGCATCGCCGACCTGATTGTGCCGGGGATTTTCCTCAACGCCCGCTATGCCGGCTACGAGGTGGATGCCCAGCGCTGGCCGAAACTGGCGTCCTATCTGGAGGGCATGTACGCCTCCGAGCTGTACCGGCGCCGCATCGAGGCGGAGGCGCCGCTGCTGGCGGGCTTGCGGTAACGGGAGACGCTGGACGGGAGACGGAAGACGCTGACCGCAAAAACCTAAAAGCCTGCACCACAGAGCGCACAGAGGGCCACAGAGATAGCTGTGTCATTGCGAGGAGCCGCAGGCGACGCGGCAATCTCCCTCCGCTCACTGCCACATTGGCGGAGATTGCTTCGCCAAACAACGGCTTGCAATGACGGTGGTGTTCGAATTTAGGTGCGGCTTTAGCCGCACAACTTGCGCCGCATTTTCTTCCCTGTGCGGCTAAAATCGCACCTACAATCTAGGCGTCTCGCGTCTCGCGTCTCGCGTCTCGCGTCTCGCGTCTCGCCTTTTAGCGTCTTCCGTCTCCCGTCCAGCGTCTCCCGCCCCTACATATCCCCCCACAAATGCTGCAGGATCGCCAGCGCCGCCACCGGCGCGGTCTCGGTGCGCAGAATGCGCGGCCCCAGCGCCAGTGGCGCGAAGCCGGCGCGCGCCGCCGCGGCGATCTCGGCCTCGTCCAGTCCGCCCTCGGGGCCGATCAGCAGCGCCAGCGACTGCGGCGGCTGGCTAGCCGCCAGCGGCTCGGCGCCCGGCGCCAGCACCAGCTTACATTCGGCCACCACGCTGCCCAACCAGGGCTGCAGTGCCATCGGCTCCGCCACCGTCGGCAGGCGGTTGCGGCCGCACTGCTCGCAGGCGCTGATTGCCACCTGCTGCCAGTGGCGCAGTTTCTTGGCGCGGCGCTCGGCGTTCAGCCGCACCTCAACGCGCTGGGTCTGCAGCGGGGTGATGGCAGTGACGCCCAGCTCGGTGGCTTTCTGCACCACCCAATCCATGCGCTCGCCCTTGGAGATGGCGATGCCCAGGTGAATGGCCAGCGGCGATTCGCCATCGGCGGCTTCCAGTTCGCGCTCGATGGCGACACGGGCGCGCTTGCGGCTGCCCTCTAGCAGCTGCGCCTGCCAGCTGCGGCCATCGCCATTGAACAGCAGCACGCTGTCGCCGGCGCCCAGGCGCAGCACCTGCAGGTGGCGGGCACCGCTCTCCTCCAGTTCCAGCTCGGCGCCGGCCGCCAGCGGCTGCTCGGTGTAGATGCGGGGTATGCGCATTAGAGTGTTTTCACAAAGACCTTGGAATTGCGCTGAAAATTGTACAGCTGCTGTTTCTGCGTCGGCAGCGCGTCGACCCCGGCGGGCACAAAGCCCTGCTCGCGGAACCAGTGGGCGGTGCGGGTGGTGAGCACAAACACCGAGCCCAGGCCGCGCGAGCGCGCCTCCTGTTCCAGCGCCTGCAGCAGCCGCTCGCCGCGGTCGCCGCGGCGGTAGTCGGGGTGGGTGGCGACACAGGCGATCTCACCGCAGCCGGCCTCGGCGTAGGGGTAGAGGGCGGCGCAGGCGATCACCATGCCGTCGCGCTTGATCAGCTTGAAATGGCCGATCTCGGTCTCCAGCAGCTCCCGCGAGCGCTTCACCAGCGCACCCTCGGCCTCCAGCGGTGCAATGATCTCGAGGATGCCGCCGACGTCGTCGATGCTGGCGGTGACCAGCTGCTCGTAGTGATCCTGGGCGATCAGGGTGCCGGCGCCGTCGCGGCTGAACAGCTCCTGCAGCAGCGCGCCGTCGTCGCCGTGGCCCAGCAGGTGGCAGCGCGACACGCCGCCCTGGGCCGCCTGCAGCAGCGCCTGCAGGATGCGGGCGCGGTCGCCGTCTTCGGTCTGTTCCAGCTCGGCGCGCAGGGTGCTGGTGTCGCACTGGCGAATTAGCTCGCTGTCGTCGTCCAGCAAGCCCGCTTCCTCGCCGAAGGCAATCAGCTTGTCGGCGCCCAGCGCCACCGCGGTCTGGGCGGCGATGTCCTCCAGTGCCAGGTTGAACACCTCGCCGGTGGGCGAGTAGCCCAGTGGTGACAGCAGCACCACATGGTGCTGGGCCAGCAGCGCGTGGATGGCGCTGCTGTCGATGCGCCGCACCTCACCGCTGTGGCCATAGTCGACGCCGTCCACCACGCCGATGGGCTTGGCGATGACGAAGTTGCCCGAACACACGCGAATGGCGGCGCCGTGCATGGGCGAGTTGGCCACCC
>JBFHRT010000005.1:0-19555 GCA_041591575.1 Spongiibacteraceae bacterium | reverse complement strand
GGCGGAGCCGCCGGAGGAGCCGCCGGGTACGCAGTCGGCGTCCCAGGGGTTGCGCACGGCGCCGTAGTAGCTGGTTTCATTGGAAGAGCCCATGGCGAACTCGTCCATATTGGTCTTGCCCAGGCAGACGGCGCCGGCGGCAGCCATCTTTTCCACCACGGTGGCGTTATAGGGCGGCACGAAGTTGTCCAGCATCTTCGAGCCGCAGGCGGTGCGCACGCCGGCGGTGCAGAAGATGTCCTTGTGGGCGATGGGCACGCCGGTGAGCAGGCCGGCATCGCCGCGGGCGCGGGCGGCGTCGGCGGCACGGGCCTGGGCCAGCGCCTGCTCTTCGGTGACGGTGATGTAGCTGTTGTAGCGGCTGTCGCGAGCGGCGATGCGCTCAAGAAAGTGTCGAGTCAGCTCTTCGCTGGAAAACTGGCCGGCCTCCAGGCCGTGCAGCAGTTCGGCGACGGTTAGCGTGTGCATGTCGGGTTCTGTCTCGTTGCGTGAGTGGTGGCGCCTGTTAAGAGGCTCAGTGCGCTAGCTCAGTCGATGACCTTGGGTACCAGGTACAGGCCCTGCTCGGCCTGGGGCGCCAGGGCCTGGAAGGCGTCGCGCTGGTCGGCTTCGGTGACCGCGTCTTCGCGCAGGCGCTGGCTGGCGTCGTGGGGGTTGGCCATGGGCTGGACACCGCTGGTGTCGATGGCCTGCATCTGGTCCACCATCGCGAGGATGTCGCCGATGCGCCGGGTGACTTCATCGATCTGGTCGCCGGCGATGCTGATGCGTGCCAGTCGCGCGACTTTTTCGATGTCGGAGTGGTCTACCGCCATACTGTTTTCCTATCTTGCTTAGTTCTCACTTTCAGTGAGCATCTGGGTTGGCAGCGCTGCGCGGTGTGAGCAGCCCGCCGCTGGCCGCGACGGCACCACGCGCTCCGCTTGCGGGCGCTGCGGGCGGTCGGGCTGAGTGTGTCGGGAGCGGGTGGTCTTTCGAGCAGTCTCTGCTAACGGTGTTGGCAGATGTCGCCGTGAGTCCGGCCGCTGCCGGGTCTCTGCACGCCGCTGTGGCCGCTGAGAAAGGCGCTTAACTTACCATATTTGCGCCTTGCCCTGAATCCCCGCCATTGATAGAGTTGCAAGGTTTTTCAGGCGAACCCTGTTTTCAGCGCTTTCCGGGGCGTTTTCGGTTCGAATCCCTCATTTTTACCACAACTGAGAGCCCGCGCAGAAAGGGCACATAAGGTGATCTACTCAGATGTTAAAACGAATTCGCGGCCTGTTTTCCAATGATCTGTCCATCGACTTGGGAACGGCCAATACTCTGATCTACGTGCGCGACCAGGGTATCGTTCTCGACGAGCCCTCGGTGGTGGCCATCCGTGTCCACAACGGGCAGAAGACCGTCGAGGCGGTGGGTGCCGAGGCCAAGCGCATGCTGGGCCGCACCCCGGGCAACATCACCGCCATCCGCCCGCTGAAAGACGGTGTCATCGCCGACTTCCAGGTGACCGAGAAGATGCTGCAGCACTTCATCTCCAAGGTGCACCAGAACAGCTTCATCCGCCCCAGCCCGCGCGTGCTGGTGTGCGTGCCCTGCAAATCCACCCAGGTGGAGCGTCGCGCCATTCGCGAATCGGCTCTCAGTGCCGGTGCCCGCGAGGTGCGCCTGATTGAGGAGCCGATGGCGGCGGCCATCGGTGCCGGCCTCAATGTTGAAGAGGCCACCGGCTCCATGGTGGTGGATATCGGCGGCGGCACCACCGAGATTGCCATCATCTCGCTGAACGGCGTGGTGTATTCGGATTCCGTGCGCGTCGGCGGTGACCGCTTCGACGAGGCCATCGTCACCCACGTGCGCCGCACCTACGGCAGTCTGATCGGCGACGCTACCGCCGAGCGCATCAAGCAGGAAATCGGCTGCGCCTATCCCGGCAGCGAGATCCGCGAGATCGACGTGCGCGGCCGCAACCTGGCCGAGGGTATTCCGCGCCGCTTCACCCTCAACAGCGACGAGATTCTCGAGGCGCTGCAGGAGCCGCTGGCGGTGATCGTACAGGCGGTGAAGCGGGCGCTGGAACAGTCGCCGCCGGAACTGGCTGCCGATATCGCCGAAACCGGCATCGTGCTCACCGGCGGCGGCGCGCTGCTGCGTGGCATCGACCAGCTGCTGGCCGACGAGAGCGCACTGCCGGTGATTGTCGCCGAAGACCCGCTCACCTGCGTGGCCCGCGGCGGCGGCAAGGCGATGGAAATCATGGAACGCCACCGCCTGGATATGCTGTCCACGGAGTAACTGATATCGGCGCGCGAATTCGGCGTCGCCGGACGCGCGCCGGCTTGGGGGCTTGACTATCAAACCCATCTTTTCCAAGGACTCCTCCGCCGGCGGGCAGCTGTTGATTCTGGGCGCCATCGCCCTGCTGCTGATCCTGGCGGGCCAGCGCGGCTGGCTCGGTGGTGTACGCACTGAGCTGTCGCGGGTGGCCGAGCCCTTCTACAACCTCACCAGCTATCCCGCACGGGCCCTCACCGATCTCGGTGAGTTCTGGAGCAGTCGCGAACAACTGCGTGAAGACAACGAGCGCCTGCGCGCCGAGGCCCTGATTCTGCAGGCCAAGGTGCAGCGGCTGGCCTCGCTGCGCGCCGAGAATATGCGCCTGCGCGAACTGATGAACTCGGCGCGGGCGCGCGAGGAGTCGGTGGTGGTTGCCGAGGTCATCGGCGTGTCGCCGGACCCCACCCAGCACCAGCTGCTGATCGACAAGGGACTGGAGAAGGGCGTGTTCGTGGGGCAGCCGGTGATCGACGCCGACGGCCTGGTGGGGCAGGTGATTGAGGTTGGCCACCAGTTCAGCCGGGTGATGATGATCACCGACGCCGCCCACGCGCTGTCGGTGCAGGTCAACCGCAACGGCGTGCGCGCGGTGGCCGAGGGCACCGGCCTGATCGACCTGCTGGAGCTGTCCCATGTGGCGGCAACTACCGACATCAAGGCCGACGACCTGCTGGTCAGTTCTGGCCTGGGCGGGCGCTTCCCGCCGGGCTACCCGGTAGCGCGGGTGATTGAAGTGACCATAGACCCCGGCCAGCCCTTTGCCACCGTGCGCGCGCGGCCGCTGGCGCGACTGGACCGCAGCCGTCACCTGCTGCTGGTGTTCGGCCAGCCCGGAGAGGGGGCTTAATCGTGGGGCCGCGGCCCCATGGCGGTGGCTGGATACTGGCCAGCCTGTTGTTAGCGCTGGCGCTCAGTGTGTGGCCGCTGCCGCTGGACGCGCGCTGGTGGCGGCCCGACTGGGTGCTGCTGGTGGTGTTCTACTGGGTCATCGCCGCGCCGCAGCGGGTCGGCGTCGGCAGCGCCTGGCTGGCCGGGCTGGCGCTGGATATCGTGCAGGGTGTCAGCCTGGGGCAGAACGCCTTCGCGCTGGCGGTGATTGCCTACGTGGTGCAGGTGTCCTACCAGCGGCTGCGCATGTTCAGTTACCGCAAGCAGGCGGTGGTGGTATTCGGTCTGGTGGCACTGCACATCCTGCTCTATCAGTGGGTGCAAAACCTGCTGGGGGTTGCCGACATCAGCCTGCTGATGGTGGTGCAGGCGCTGATCAGTGCCGCCACCTGGCCGCTGGTGCGGCTGCTACTGGGCCAGCTGCAGTCGCGGCTCGCCATCTACTGACAGGGGAATTCCGTGCTTTACCTTGCCTCCCAGTCTCCGCGCCGGCGCGAGCTGCTTGAGCAGATTGCCGTGCCCTATCGGCCACTGTCGGTGGATGTGGACGAGACCCCGCGACCGGGTGAGGCGCCCGGCGATTTCGTTCAACGCGTGGCCTGCGACAAGGCGCGCGCCGGCCGCCTACTGGTTGATGACGACGCGCTGGTGCTGGGGGCGGATACCGCAGTGGTGGTGGACGGCGATATCCTGGGCAAGCCCGCCGATCGACAGCAGGCCGGGGCCATGCTGGCGCGCCTCAGCGGCCGCGAGCACCAGGTGTTGACTGGCGTATGCCTGGCCAGCGCGGCTGGCCAAAACTGCGTGCTGTCGCGCTCGACTGTGCGCTTCACGCCCCTGAGTCGCGAGCAAATCGACGCCTACATCGCCACCGGCGAACCCGACGACAAGGCCGGTGCCTACGCCATCCAGGGCCGCGCTGCGCTGTTTATTGAGCATTTGCAGGGTAGTTACTCCGGCGTGATGGGCTTGCCGCTATATGAGACTGGGCAGTTGTTGAGATCCAGCGGTTTGCTTGAATAACGCGTTGGTCTGAACCATCGAGCACGTTAGTGAGCCCAGCTAAAAAGCCCGTAATCATCGTCAGCATGCTGTAGCATAGACAGCCCAGACTAGAATTTGGCACCGCTTTCTGGGGCCCCCTGGTAGGCGCCGAGAAGCGCAGGGCGGCGATGGAAAAAGCGCGAGCACTGTTTGAGTCCCAAAAATCGCGCAGCGATTTTGGTCGAGTTGCGCAGCGCCCATCGCCGACCGAGCATCGCAGGGGACCCGCCGTAGGCGGGCGCCGGATTGGGGGTGCCCTTTTTCTTGGTTACTTCTTTTTGGGCACGCAAAAAGAAGTAACTCGCCCAGCAGGGCGAAACAGCACGATACTCTGTGAGACTGAGACTTAAAGAGCAAAGCTCACTTGAACTAAATCAGAACAAGCCGCATCGCGTCAGAGAAAACGACACAAGAATGAGCGAAGAAATACTGATCAACGTCACCCCCATGGAAACCCGCGTGGCGGTGGTGGAAAACGGCGTGCTGCAGGAAATCTATATCGAGCGCAGCCGCGCCAAGGGCATCGTCGGCAATATCTACCAGGGCAAGGTGGTGCGGGTGCTGCCGGGCATGCAGGCCGCCTTTGTCGATATCGGCCTGGAGCGCGCCGCCTTTATTCACGCCTCCGATATCGCCGCGCTGGAGCAGAGCGGCAACGGTGATCACGCCGATATTCGCACAGCCGTTCGCGAAGGTCAGCTGCTGACGGTGCAGGTGACCAAGGACCCCATTGGCACCAAGGGCGCGCGGCTGAGCACACGGTTGTCGGTGTCCTCGCGTTACCTGGTGTACATGCCCGACACTTCCCACATCGGTATCTCCCACCGCATTGATGACGAGGCCGAGCGCAATCGCCTGCGCGGCCTGGTCGAGCAGTGTCTGGACGACGAGGAGATGGAGGGCTGTCACGGCTACATCGTGCGTACCGCTGCAGAGGGCTGTGGCGATGACGAGGTGCTGGCCGATGTGCGTTTTCTCAAGCGTCTGTGGGAGGCGGTGTACCGGCGCATGCAGCGCGAGAAACAGCCAGCGGTGCTGTATGAGGACCTGCCGCTGTTTATGCGCACCATGCGCGATCTGGTGCGCCCGGAGCTGGAAAAGATCCGCATCGACTCGCGCGAGAGCTACCAGCGGGTAGTGGAGTTCGCCCGCGACTATGTGCCAGAGATCCTGCCTCATATCGAGTACTACCCCGGCGAGCGGCCGATCTTCGACCTGTACAGCGTCGAGGACGAAATCCAGAAGGCGTTGGGGCGCAAGGTGGAGCTCAAGTCCGGCGGTTACCTGATCATCGATCAGACCGAGGCGATGACCACCATCGACGTCAACACCGGCGCCTTTGTCGGCCACCGCAACCTGGAAGAGACCATCTTCAAGACCAACCTGGAAGCGGCCACCGCACTGGCGCGCCAGCTGCGGGTGCGCAATCTGGGCGGCATTATCATCATCGATTTCATCGACATGCAGGATGCCGAGCACCGGCGCCAGGTGCTGCGGGCGCTGGAAAAGGCGATGGAAAAGGACTACGCCAAGGCCACTATCACCGGCGTGTCGGAGCTGGGGCTGGTGGAGATGACGCGCAAGCGCACCCGCGAGAGTCTGGAGCATGTGCTCTGCGAGACCTGCAGTTTCTGCCATGGCCGTGGCTCACTGAAATCGCCCGAGACCGTGTGCTACGAGATTTTCCGCGAGATTCTGCGTGAGGCGCGCGCCTACGAGAGCGACAAGCTGCTGGTGCTGGCCTCGCAGGAGGTGGTGGACCGCCTGCTCGACGAGGAGTCATCCAGCGTTGCCGATTTGGAAGAATTTATCGGTAAAACCATACAATTCCAGGTTGAGGCGATGTATACCCAGGAACAATTTGATGTAGTCTTACTCTGATCTGGAACAGAGTCCTTCAAATAATAAATCCTTGTTCTAACCCTTTGTCGTACAAGAGGAAAACGTGCTGGATCAGTGGGCTCGCAAGCTCTACAGACTGTGCTGGGGCGCGGCGGTGGTCATCCTGGTCTCGCTCGCCCTCTACGCCAGCCTGGGCCGTCACTATGTCGCCTACCTTGCCGACTACCAGGATCAGATTGTCAATCACATAGAGACGGCCAGCGGCCTCGAGGTCAGCCTGGGGCAGCTGCGCGGCAGCTGGTCAGGGCTGTCGCCGCTGCTTCATATTGATCAGTTGGAACTGCGCGCCGGCGGCGCGCCGGCGCTGACCCTGAAGCAGGCCCAGCTCAAGCTGGGGCTGCTCAGCGGTCTGGCCAATCGCCGCTTTGAAATCACCGAGCTGGAGGTGCAGCAACTGTCGGTGCACCTGCGCGAGCTGGAACGCGCGGGCAACTGGCACTTCGCCGGCATTGCCCTGGGCGGTGGCGGTGAAGCTGACACCCTCATCGACAGCCTGTTGGGCGTGCGCAAGGCCCAGTTTGCCAACACCCAGGTGCAACTGCACTATCTGGCCTGGTCTGAATCAGAGGCTGCCGGGCAGCTGCCCACCACCTTCGCCGCCGAGCGTGTACGCTACGCTGGCGACCGCGATTTCCGCCGCCTGCACGCGACCCTGCGCATCGACCAGTCACAGCCCACCGAGTTGCTCGCCGAAGCGCGCGGTGACCCGCGTGCGGCCGATTTTCGCGCTGACCTCTACCTGCGGCTGCGCGACAGCCGCTTCGCCACTCTGGCGCCGCTGTTTGGCGAGCTGTCGGAGCTGGCCGATGGCAGCGCCAGCGGCGAGCTGTGGTTGCAGCTGCGCCCTGGCGGCGAGGCCGAACTGACCGGTTCGCTGGATATCGCGCGCTTCGCCGTGGGCGCCTTCTGGGGCCAGCCCGAGCAGGTGCTGAGCGACTTCCGCGTAGAGTTCGGCGGTCGCTATCAGCAGCGTCGCTGGCAGTTCCGCTTTCCCCATCTTCAGGCCCACTGGCAGGGCGAGGACGTTGAGTTTGATGGCCTGCGGGTGGTGCAGACGTCGCGGCAGCCGGGGCGGCTGCAGTTGACTCTGCCTCGAGTCGATGCCGCTTACAGCCTGCAGTTGCTGCGCAAGTCGGGGCTGTTGAGCGAGTCGCTGCGCGAGCAGCTGGATGAATTGGCACCCGAGGGTGAATTGCGCCAGTTGCAGGTGAGCATTCCGCTGGCCTCGACCGATCTCGATCACCTGCGGGTGCAGGCGGAGCTGCACGATGTGGCGGTGCAGCCCTGGCACGGCGCGCCGGGCGCCCGCGGCGTCAATGGCTACCTGGATGCCGGTGCCCACAGCGGCACGGTCTACCTAGACAGCCCCGAGCTGGCGCTGCGCTTCCCCGGCATCTACGCCGAGGCCCTTGACCTGCAGCAGCTGCGGGCGGCAGTGGCCTGGCGGCTGGCGGATGACCGCATCTACGTGGACAGCGGCCCCATCGCCGCACGCGACGGCGAGGCCACATTGGGCGCACTGCTGTCGCTGGACCTGCCCCGCGGTGGTAGCGGCGAGGCGCCGCTGATGACGCTGGCGGTGGGCATCCGCGACGGCGCCGCCTCGCTGCAGAGCAAGTACGTGCCGCTGACGCTGAGTGACGGCCTGCGCGACTGGCTGAACGACAGTCTGCGCGGTGGCAGCGTGCGCGAGGGCGCTTTCATCTATCGCGGCTCGCTGCGCCCCGACGAACACCTGGATCGCAGCGTACAGCTGTTTTTTGACGTCGCCGGCGGTGAACTCGCCTACCACCCTGACTGGCCTGCGCTGAGCGGTGCAGAGGCCATGGTGCTGATAGACGACGGTGCAGTGGTGGTGACCAGCGACAGTGCGCGCATCATGGACGACACCTCGGTGGAGCGCGCCCATGTGACCGTACGCAATGGCCAACTGAAAGTGGCGGCGCAGGTGCGCGGCAGCGTCGCCGATGGCCTGCGCCTGTTGCGCGAATCGCCGCTGCGCAATGCCGTCGGCGCCGCCTTTGATCGCTGGCGCGGTGCCGGCGAGGTGGCGGCGCAGATGCGGCTGGATATTCCGCTGGCCGGAGGGGAGCCGGTGGTGGAGGTGCAGACCGACATCAACGCCCGCCGGGTGTCGCTGCCGGACTACCGCCTGACGTTTACCGAGGTGCGCGGGCCGCTGTCTTACAGCAGCCGCAGCGGCCTCAATAGCAAGCGCCTGCGCGGTAACTTCTATGGCAAGCCATTGCAGATCCGCGTCTCACAGGGGCCGGGCAAGCCAGTGCTGGTGGATGTGGACGGCAAGCTGGCCGCCGCTGATCTGCGCGACTGGCTGCAGCAGCCGGCGCTGGACTTTGTCAGCGGCGTAGCCCCCTTCAAGGTGCAGATCACCGCCGCCGCCGAGGGCGCGCGGCTATACGGCCGCTCCAGCCTGGAAGGCATGGCGATCGAGTTGCCGGCGCCGCTGGGCAAGTCCGCCGCCGAGCCGCGATCGCTGATCCTGCAACTGCCGCTGGGTGAGTCCGCGCCGCAGCTGCAGCTATTTATCCGCGACATGGGGCGCTTTGCGCTGCAGTTTGGCGAGCAGGGGGGCTTTGGTGGCGCGGTGGTCACCCTGGGCGATGGCGCGTCGGCGCCGATGCAGCGCGGCGTGTTTCAGCTTGGCGGCAGTGTGCAGCAGGCTGTGCTGGAAGAGTGGCAGGGGGTATTGCAGCGCTACCTGCGCGCCAGCGAGCAGTACGCCAGTGGCGGCGCCCCGGTTGAGCTGCGGTTGCGCGAGCTGAACGTGGCCGAGCTGCAGGCCTTTGGCCAGCAACTTTCCCAGTGCGTGATCAGCGCCGACAACGGCGATGAGGGCAGCGGCCCCTGGCGCGTGCAGTTGGCCAGCGACCTGATGGCCGGCACGCTGACCTTGCCCGAGGGCCCCGAGGCGGTGCCGGCGGTGGTGCTGCAGCGGCTGTCACTGCCGGCGCCGAACGCCGCTGTGGATACGGATGCTGATGCTGAGGCGCCGAAAGAGTCGCTGCTGGCGGCGGTGGACCCAAGGGCGCTGGGCAATATCGATATCGATATCGACCGCCTGCAGGTCGGCGGCGAAGACTGGGGGCAGCTGGGCTTTAATCTGCGCAGCAGTGCCCAGGGCGCGAGCTTTCGCTCGCTGCGCGGCGAGTTGCGCGGCGTGCGCATCGACGGTGCCGGCTTCCCCACCGAACTGGTGTGGTCGCGCAATGACAGCGGCGACGAAACCGCCTTCAAGGGGCGGCTGGCGGTGGCGGACATTGGCAATGTGCTGCAGCGCTGGCAGTTTGCGCCCCTGCTGGAGAGTGACTCCGGCACGTTCGACATGAATCTGTACTGGGAGGGCGCCCCCGATGCCCTGTCGCCGGAGCAGCTGCAGGGTTATATCGCCATGCAGATGAGCAACGGCCGCTTTCTGCGCGCCTCGGATGCGGCCGCCGGCACCCTGCGCATGGTGTCGATATTCAACTTTGCCAATATTCTGCGCCGCCTGCAGCTGGATTTTCGCGATGTGTTCCGCAAGGGTATCCACTACGATGATATTGTCGGCACCATGCATTTCGGCAATGGCCTGATGCAGTTTCGCGAGCCGCTGGCGGTGAACGGGCCGTCGTCGCGCTTTCAGCTGGGCGGCACCCTGGATTTTGGCAGCGGCCTTACCGATATGGAGCTGATTGCCACCCTGCCCATCGGCAGCAACCTGCCGTGGATTGCGGCCCTGGTCAGCGGTTTACCGGCGGCGGCGGGCGTGTTTATCGCCAGCAAGCTGTTCGAGGAGCAGATGAACAAATACTCCAGTGCGGTATACAGCGTCACCGGCCCCTGGCAGGAGCCGGAGCTGAAGTTCCGCCGCATCTTTGGCGACAAGCTGTCGGTTAACACCGAGCCGCGGACGCAGCCAGCTGCCGACGCGCTAGCCGGCGGCCCGGCCGCGGAGCCAGCGCGGTGAGCAAGCTGCGGGTGGCCGCGCTGCAGATGGTGTCGGGGCCGCTGCTGGATGACAACCTGGCCAGCGCCGCGCGGCTGATTGCGCGCGCCGCCGAGAGCGGGGCGCAGCTGGCGGTGCTGCCCGAGTCCTTTCCTGTTTTCGGCGACCGCGAGGCGATACGCACGCTGGCGCTGCGCGAGGCCTCGCCGGCGGCGCCGCTGCGCGCTTTTCTCTCGGCCCAGGCGCGCCAGCACGGCATTGCCCTGGTGGGCGGCACCGTGCCGGTGGCTGCCGACGATGGCCGCGCCCGCGCGGTGGCGGCGGTGTTTGATGCCAGTGGTCGCTGCGTTGCCGAGTACGACAAGATCCACCTGTTTGACGCCCAGGTGGACGATGCCACCGGCGATTACCGCGAATCGCGGGACTACAGCCCGGGCTCGGAGCTGGTGGTGGCCGACAGCGGCTGCGCGCGGCTGGGCCTGGCGGTGTGCTACGACATCCGCTTTCCGGAGATGTTCAGGCCCATGTTGGAGGCGGGCATGGAGATTCTCACCGTGCCGGCGGCCTTCACCCGCGCCACCGGCCAGGCGCATTGGCTGGCGCTGTTGCGGGCGCGGGCCATCGAAAATCAGTGTGTGGTGATCGGCGCCAATCAGGGTGGCGAGCACAGCGCCAAGCGCCAGACCTCGGGTGGCTCGGTGATCATCGATGCCTGGGGGCGGGTGCTGGCGGAGGCGGGTTACGGCGAGAGCTGTGTGCTGGCGGACATCGACCTGGCGGCGGTGCGTAGCCTACGCCGGCGGATGCCGGTGGTGGAGCATCGGCGCTTTTCCGTGAAACCCGGTCGGACGTCGGACGTCTGAAGTCGGACGCCAAAGGCGGGGCTTCGTAGTTCGTAGGGTTCGCCGCAATGCCATTAACTTAGCGACGTAGGCCCGCATAAGCTTGCGTTGCGGACGTTCTGGAAGCCGGACGGGAGACGGGAGACGCGTAGACGGGCATAAGCGCTTTTTCAGCGTTGCCGGCAATGCCGAAAGTCTGCAATCTGGCGTTAAAGCCTTGTGCGGATAAATCAGCAACTTCCAAGGCAAGATGTCGCGTCAATCTGGCTATCGATGTAGGTGCGGATTTATCCGCACATTGGCGTGATTGGAGAGTGCGTGTGCGGATAAATCCGCACCTACAATATTAGCGTCTTGCGTCTTGCGTCTTGCGTCTTGCGTCTAGCTCTCCAGCTGCTCCTGCAGCAATTCCCGCAGATAGCGAAACAGCTTGCGGCTACTGGCTGGCGGCTGGTTGGCCTGTTTTTCTTTCTGTGCATTGCGCACCAGTTGCCGCAGTTTCTGGCGGTCGGCGGCGGGGAATTCCGCTTTCAGTTCGTTGACCGCGGCCTGGCCCTCGGCGATCAGGCGGTCGCGCCAGTTTTCCAGCTCGTGAAAGCGCCGCGCCAGTTCCTGCTGGCCGCGCTCACGTTCTGCCAGCGCCTCAAGAATGGGCTCGGCGTCGATGCGCCGCATCACCTTGCCAATATACTGCATCTGCCGGCGCAGCCCCTCGCGGCTCTTGATGCGCTTGGCGGTGGCCAGCGCCTCCGCCAGTTCTTCCGGCAGCGGAATGCGTGCGAGGTCGCCGTCGCTGAGTGCCAGCAGCTGCTCGCCCACGCGCTGCAGTTCCTGCATCTGGCGCTTGAGCTCGGATTTACTGGGCGGCGCGTCGAAGTCATCGTCGCTGTAGGGCGGGTCTGTGGGCATCAGGCGTAAAACCAGGTTGCGAGTCCAAGAAATGACATAAAGCCGACCACGTCAGTTACTGTAGTCAGTGCCACGCCGCCGGCCAGGGCCGGGTCGATGTTCAGCCGTTTGAGCGCCATCGGCAGCAGCGCGCCGGCGGCAGCGGCGGTAATCAGGTTGATGACCATGGCGGCGGCGATGATCAGGCCGATGGTGCTGTCGCCAAACCAGGCGGTGGCCGCCAGCGCCACCACCAGTGCCCACAGCAGGCCATTGAGGGCGCCGACCATGACTTCACGGTTCACCAGCCAGCCGCTGTTATTGCGGCCGATCTGGCCCAGCGCCATGCCGCGAATCACCACGGTGAGGGTCTGGGTGCCGGCGACGCCACCCATGCTGGCGACGATGGGCATCAGCACTGCCAGCGCCACCACCTTGTCGATGGTGTCCTGGAATACATTGATTACGGCCGAGGCAACGAAGGCGGTGATCAGGTTGATGCCCAGCCACATGGCGCGCCGCGGCGTGGTCTTGAGCACCGGCGCAAAGGTGTCCTCGTCCTCGCCGAGGCCGGCCAGGCTCATCAGCGAGTGGTCCGACTCCTCGCGGATAACGTCGACCACGTCGTCGATGGTGATACGGCCCACCAGCCGGCCCTGCTCGTCGACCACCGGCGAACTCACCCAGTCGTGGCGCTCGAACAGTTTGGCCACTTCCCGCGCCGGCAGGCTGGCGGGAATGGGGTCGATGTCGGTGTTCATGATTTCGCGCACGGTGACGCTGGGGTCGGATACCAGCAGCTTGCGCAGTGGCAGCAGGCCGATCAGTTCGTCGCTGCGGTTGACCACGATCAGGTGGTCGGTCATCTCCGGCAGGTTTTCGTGACGGCGCAGATAGCGCAGCGCCACGTCGAGGGTGATGTTGGGGCGCACCGTGATGGTGTCGGTGTTCATCAGGCCGCCGGCGCTGTCCTCATCGTAGGACAGCACGTGCTCGACGCGCTGGCGGTCCTGGTGATCCATGGACTCCAGCACTTCGCGAATGACGCGGTCGGGCAGCTGCTGGAGGATGTCGGCGATGTCATCCGCCTCCATGCCCTCAGTGATCGCCACCACTTCCTCGGTGTCCATCTGCCGCAGGAATTGGCTCTGCACCTCGTCGCTGAGGTACTGCAGGATGTCGCCTTCGCTGTCGAGATCCACCAGCTGCCACAGCGCGGCGCGCAATTTCGGCGGCAGCGATTCGATCAGGTGGGCAACGTCGGCGGCGGGCAGGCTGTTGAGCATGCGCCGGATTTCCACAAAGCCACCGCTGCTCAACGCGACGTTGAGCACTTCCAGGTGGTTTTGTGTTTCCCGCTTGTCAGCCGGCTGCGCCATTGCCCAGTCCAATCGGTCGCGTTGAGTGCGTTAATTATCCTTTAAAGCTTGAGCGGCAACAACGTGCGAAGGCGGAAGTCGTCAAAATCACCGGCGAAAATCCCGGTGTTTTTGCGCCAGCTGCTGCGAGTCGGATGTGGCCCGGATGCGAGCGGGGAAGTGGCGGCTATTCCGCTTCGTCGAAACGGTTGTTGATCAGTTCCAGCAGCGCCTGCATGGCGCCTTCTTCGTCGCGGCCATCGCACTGCAGGCACAGCTCGCTGCCCCTGCTGGCGGCCAGCATCATGATCGACATGATGCTTTTGCCATCGACCATGTTGCCATTGACGCCGGCGCGCACCTCGCAGCCGAAACTGGAAGCGGTGGAGACAAACTTGGCGGCGGCACGGGCGTGAAGGCCGAGTTTGTTGATGATGGTGACTTTGTTCTCAATCATGGGCGAGGCTTCAGCACTGAATTACCATAATTCGCGGTGGCGGACTTGGATGTTGTCGTACTGCGCGCCCAGCGCCGCGCCAAGGCGCTCAGCCATGTATACCGAGCGGTGCTGGCCGCCGGTGCAGCCGAGGCCAACGGTGAGGTAGCTGCGGTTGCTGCGCTCGATGCGCGGCAGCCAGCGCTGCAGGTGCTGGAGTATGTCTTGAAACATTTCTTCCACTTCCGGCTCGGCATCGAGGAAGTTCTTGACCGCCTGATCGCTGCCGGTGAGTGGGCGCAGAGCCTCGTCCCAGTGGGGGTTGGGCAGCATGCGCAGGTCGAACACCATATCGGCATCGATGGGGATGCCGAGCTTGAAGCCAAAGGATTGTAGCTGCAGGCACAGGCCACTGCCGCGGCCGCTGACACGTTCCTTGATGGCCGCGCGCAGGTCGTGCAGGGTCATGCCGCTGGTATCGATGTTGAGCTGGGCATTAAACAGGATGGGTTCGAGCAGGGAACGCTCGCGCTCGATGGCCTCGGCCAGTGCCACCTGTTTGCTGCTCAGCGGGTGGCGCCGCCGGGTTTCACTGAAGCGCTTGATCAGCACCGAACTGTTGGCGTCCAGATAGACGATGGTGACGTCGGCGCGGTCGCGGATCTGCGCGTAATAGCTGTCGAAGCGCTGCAGGTCGCGCTGTGCATTGCGCGCGTCGATGCACACCGCCACTCGTTGGTGCTCGGCCTGGGGGCTGCGCGACAGCTCCTCGACCAGATCTGACAGCAGTGTCACTGGCAGGTTGTCGATGCAGTAGTAACCCTCATCCTCGAGCTTGTGCAGGGCGGTACTCTTGCCGGAGCCGGAGCGCCCGCTGATGATGATCAGTTGCATCGCCGCCGCCCTCTGCCGCTCAGTCGCCGGTGGCCAGCCGGTAGAGTTCCTCGCCACTCTGCGCGCTGCGCAGACGCTGGCGGAACTCGGGCTTATTGAACAGCTCAGCGACAGCTGAGAGTGCCTGCAGATGCTCGTCGGTGGCTTCCTCGGGCACCACCAGGGCAAACAGCAGGTCTACCGGTTCATCGTCCACCGCTTCGAAATCGATGGCCTCGTCAAGGCTGATCAGGGCGCCGACAATGGCGCTGCAGTTGGACAGCCGGCAGTGGGGAATGGCGACGCCATGGCCCAGGCCGGTGCTGCCCAGTCGCTCGCGCGATAGCAGCTGGGCGAATAATTCGTCGGCGTTGAGCGCGGCGACATCGCCGCTGATGAACTGGGCGATCTCCTCCAGCACGCGCTTTTTGCTGGTGGTATGCGCACCGCAGCGCGTACGCTCCGGGGTCAGGAATTGTGCGAGATTCATGCGTTTTCCCGCGGCGCCGCGCTGTGCCGGCATGGCAAATCAGCGCGGGTCCGCTTACTGAATTAGGGGGCGCGCCTTTTTGCAGCAATATGGCGCTGCTGTCAAGCCGGCTGCCGGCGGGCGGTGGCCGGGCTGAGGTACGCGTCCCTGCTGACCCGCGCGACTGCCGCTGTGCGGTACGCGCGGGCCACTAGCACTCAAGTGTAACCGGCGGCGCGCTAGCGCCCCAGTGTTTTCTCCTTGTGTCGAATCAGTTGGCGGTCGAGTTTGTCGGTGAGGCCGTCAATGGCCGCATACATGTCTTCGGATTCGGCGGTGGCGAACAGGTCGGCGCCCGCTACGTGTACCGTAGCCTCGGCCTTTTGGACCAGTTTTTCCACCGTCAGGGTGACGCTGGAATTGGTGATGTTATCGAAATGTCGTTGGAGCTTGCTCAGTTTGCTGGTGACGTAATCGCGCATGGCGGGGGTAACGTCGACGTGGTGGCCACTGATGTTTATTTGCATAGATCGCTCCTTGTCCAATGGATATGAGCTGTGCCCACCTCTGAGTCTGACAAACTGCCACGGTATGTGGCAAGCCCCTCAGCGCCCTCAGTGGTGCACAGTTGCGATGCCGGCCGCTGGCCGGCCCGCTATACCAGCCGCTTCCTCTCGTTGGAGGGGGGGATGGCCAGTGATTCCCGGTACTTGGCGATGGTGCGCCGGGCAACCTGGATGCCCTGTTCGGCAAGCAGGGCGGTAATCTTGCTGTCACTCAGTGGCTTGCGCGGGTTTTCCTCGGCAACCAGTTTTTTGATCAGTGCGCGGATGGCGGTCGACGAGCACTCGCCGCCGCTGTCGGTGGAAACGTGGCTGGAAAAGAAATACTTGAGCTCGTAGATACCGCGCGGGGTGTGCATGTATTTCTGGGTGGTAACGCGGGAAATGGTCGATTCGTGCATCTCCACCGCTTCGGCGATGTCGTGCAGGATCAGCGGCTTCATCGCCTCATCGCCGTATTCCAGAAAGCCGCGCTGGTATTCCACGATTTTACTGGCCACCTTCATCAGGGTTTCGTTGCGACTCTGCAGGCTCTTCAGGAACCAGCGTGCCTCCTGCAGGTTATCGCGGATATAGGCGTTGTCGCTACTGCTTTCACACTGCCGCGCCAGTGAGGCGTAGTGGGTGTTGATGCGCAGCTTCGGTGCGATGTCAGGATTGAGTTCCACCAGCCAGCGGCCCTCTGCCTTGCGTACGAACACATCGGGAATGATGTACTCGGTACTCAGTGGCGACACCAGTTCGCCGGGGCTGGGGTTGAGGGTCTGGATCAGCGTCAGCACCTGCTTGAGCTGCTCCTCCTTGAGGCGGGTGCGGCGCATCAGCTGGTTGTAATCGCGGCTGCCCAGCAGCTCCATGTGCTGGCCCACCACATCGCGGGCCTGGGCCAGCCAGGGGGTGTCGGTGGGCAGCTGGCGCAGCTGGATATCCAGGCATTCCTGCAGGTCGCGAGCGGCGACGCCGGGCGGATCGAACTGCTGGATGCGGTGCAGTACCGCCAGCACTTCTTCGGCCTCGATGTCGGGGTAATCCTCGAAGCTGGCAAGGATGTCATCGATGCTCAGCGTCAGCCGGCCATTGGGTGCGATGCCGTCGATGATGGCCATGGCGATGAGCTGGTCGGTCTCGGAGCAGCGGCTGAGGTTGAGTTGCCACTGCAGGTGGTCTTGCAGTGACTCGGTGCCGGCGTTGCGCGACTCCATGTCGAAGTCGTCGTCGCTCGCGCTGCCGGTGCTGGTGGTGCGCGATACCGGCGCCGAGTAGATGTCGTCCCACTGGCTGTCCACCGGCAGCTCGTCGGGAATGGTCTCGTTCCACTCCTCATTGCCGCTATCGGTCTGCGCTTCTGGCTCGGGCTTGCTGAAGTCTTCGCTGGGCGCCGGGGTGGCGCTGTCGTCGGCCGCGTCGTTGCGGTCTTCGGTGCTGGCGTTGCCGCTGTCGTCGTCCTCGCTGAGTTCCAGCAGGGGGTTGGAGTCCAGCTGGCTCTGGATTTCCTGTTGCAGGTCGAGAGTGGACAGTTGTAGCAGTTTGATCGCCTGTTGCAGCTGTGGGGTCATGGTCAGCTGCTGGCTGACCTTTAGCTGTAGCGATTGTTTCATAGGCGATTGATACGGCTAAAAAAACCGGCGTTCACCGGTTGTTGGTTAGGGGGCTGTCTAGTTTCAGTGTAGCGCTCCAGGGCCGGGCCCTGCAATCCCCGTGCCGTTTTTTGCGGCCCAGCATTTGCGCCGGCCGTCACCAGCCGCTGGGTGCTCGCATGTCAAGGGCGGGTGCGGCGGAGCGAGACCGCTGCCCAGCCGCCGTTGGATGAATATTGATTTAGCAGTCAGAGCGTAAACTGGTGGCCCAGATAGATGTCTCGCACCACCCGGTCGCTGAGCACGGTGTCGGCATCGCCTTCGGCGACGATGCGGCCCTCGCCGACGATGTAGGCCTTCTCGCAGATGTCGAGGGTCTCGCGCACATTGTGGTCGGTAATCAGCACGCCGATGCCCCGGTCCTGCAGGTGGCGGATGATCTGTTTGATGTCGTTGACCGAGATCGGGTCGACGCCGGCAAAGGGTTCGTCGAGCAGGATGAAGTCGGGTTCGGTGGCCAGCGCGCGGGCGATTTCCACCCGCCGGCGCTCGCCGCCGGACAGCGCCATGCCCAGCGAGTCGCGGATGTGGGAGATGTGGAATTCCTGCAACAAGTCCTCCACTGCCTGCCGGCGCTGGGCGCGGTTGAGGTCGCTGCGGGTCTCGAGAATGGCCATGATGTTGTCGGCGACGCTGAGCTTGCGAAACACCGAGGCTTCCTGGGGCAGGTAGCCGACGCCCTGCTGCGCGCGGCCGTGGATGGGCTGCGCGGTGATGTCGCGGTCGTCCAGGGTAATCTTGCCGCGATCGGCGGCGACAATGCCGACAATCATATAGAAACAGGTGGTCTTGCCGGCGCCATTGGGGCCCAGCAGGCCGACAATTTCACCGCTGCGGATGCTCAGTGAGACGTCGCGGATGATCTCGCGGCCCTTGTAGGATTTGGCCAGATTATGGGCTTGCAGGATGGGCATCGGCGTCGCTGTCCGGGCTGTCGGGTAGAGTGTTGGGTGGGGTGTTGCCAGCGGCGGGCTCGGCCTGGCGCGGCTGCAGGATCATTTGTACGCGACCGCTGCCCGTTTCTCCGCCACCCTCGGCGCTGACGGTGCGGCTGCGGCTACTGTAGACAATGCGCTCGCCGTGAATTTCCGAGCCCTCGTGGTCGACAGTGGCGTTGCGCAGCAAAATCACCTGCTCGTCCACCACGCGGTATTCAATCTCGTCGGCGCTGGCGCGCACCGCGGCGCCGCCGTTACCGGCCTGTTCGAAGTGGGCGGGCCGGCCGAAGGCCTGCAGGCGGTCGACACTGCGTCGCTGCTCGAACACGGTGACGCGGTCGGCGCGAATGCGCAGTGAGCCCTGCTCGATCACCACGTTGCCCTCGTACACTCCGCGGTTGGCTTCGTAGCGAGCGCGGTCGGACTGGATACTGATGGGTTGCAGGCGGTCGCGTTCGGCGGCGCTACTAATCGCACTGGTCATGGCGCTCAGTGCCGCCAGCATGCTCGCGAGGCTGCGCCGGATGGCGCGATTACGGCAGGACATACACCCCCCTGACCTGATTCAGTAGTTCCAGTTGCTGTTGGGCCAGGTCGGCGCGCAGCCCCACCGAGGTGGTATGACCACTGGGCAGGCTCAGCCGCACCGGGCGCTCGGTAGTGACCTGGTTGCTGTGCAGGTCGATGCGCAGTGCGTCGGTGTCGATGCGGGCTTGGTGAATCAGTTCGCGCACGATCACCTCGTCGCTGAGGTTCAGGGCCTGGCCGTCGGCCGCCAGCACGCCGCGGCTGGCCTCGGCAGTCCATTCGCGCTGGGCGTCCAGTAGGCCGGTATAAAAGGGCTGGTTCAATCGCACCTCTCCGCTGGTCAGGCGCTCGGCGCTGTGCGCCCGCCACTGGTAGATCACGCGGCCATCCTGGTTGTATTTGGTGCCGCTGGGTTGCAGCAGGTAGGAGTCGGCATCACGCAACGCTTCGACGCTGGCCGGGGCGATGCCAAGCTTGCCGCTCTCGCCGTACTGGGTGAGATAGACGACCGACCCTACCAGCCCAATAAAGGCGGCGATCAGGTAGAGAGTCTGTTTGCGCAGCAATAAGGTCGTCATCACCGGAGTATTATAAGTACTGCGTCGCCGCCGCGCCCGGTTCGCCCCGGAGGCTGGGGCGCGGCGGCAGGTGCAGGGCTTCAGCCTTGTCCATCACGTCGCGCATAGTGGGCCCGCCCCTGTGCAGGGGGTACCGGCCAATCAGGCGACACCTGCCTTGAGCAAGTCGTGCATATGCACGACGCCGATGGGATGGTCGCTGTCGTCGACCACCACCAGCACGGTGACTTTGTGGTCTTCCATAATTCGCAGCGCCTCGGCGGCGAGCAGCCCCGGGCGGATGGTGAGGCCGTGGCGGGTCATCACCTCGTCGATCAGGCACTGGTGAATGTCGACGCCGCGGTCG
>JBFHRT010000004.1:0-20758 GCA_041591575.1 Spongiibacteraceae bacterium | reverse complement strand
GTAAAAGGTATTTGCCGGGGGCATCGCAGCAATCTGGGCGCAGAGGCAGTGCGCTACGTAGAGCGTATTCGCTACTACCGTGAGGTAATTGCGGCAAACACCCAGTCGGCACTGACACTGGCCTATAGCGACTTGCGCTGATCACGGCTTGTGGCAGCGGCAGTGGCTTTATCGCCCTGTGCTGCCTCTGCCAGCGTGGTGCTCACGCCGTTGCGGTACGTTTGATTTGGCAACCAGCGGCCAAGTGATAGCTCCGCAGTAGCCGGTTATTGCCCTTGCTCTGGGTCCAGCTGTTGCTGCCAGTAGTCCCACAGCCGATCGGCGTAGGATTCCAGCGCCGGAACTTCAATGCCAGAGCCCGACAGAGCTCGCTGGGTTTCGCTGCAATCGTACTGTGTTTCCCACTGCATCATTTTCAACGCTTCAATGGGCATGCCCATGCGCTCGACCAGCTTGCGGCCCAGATGCTGCACCGGCGGCAGGCTGATCAACCAGCTGATGGGAGGTTTCATCGGGTTGAGCGTAACGCGGCTGCTGAGCGGCGCCGCGCCAGCAGCTTCGGCAAACACATTGGTCATCTCGGTAGCGTTGTACTGCCGCGGGTTGGTGAGGTGAAAACAGCCTCCGTCCAGTCCCGGCTGGTGAGCGATGTAATCGAGAGCCGCCACCACGAAGTCGACCGGTACCAGGTTCAGACTACCGGCATTGACGCCGGGTATCGGCAGCCAGCGCGGCATAGAGCGCAGCTTTTCTATCATTGGAAAGCTGTAGTAGGGGCCGTCAATCTTGTCGATGACGCCTGTTTGGGAGTGGCCGACGATGCCACTGGGGCGGTAGATACGCCAGGGCCGCCGACATTCCTTGCGCAGTACCGCTTCCGAGTCGTGCTTGGTTCGGTAGTAGGCATTGTTCAGGTTTTCCGCCTCTTCAAACATGTCTTCCCTGAAGGTGCCGAGGTACATGCCGGAGACGGCCACGGAGCTGACGTGATGCACGCAGCCGGCTTCAAGCACGTCGGCGCATTCAATGGCATTGCGGGTGCCCTCGACATTGGCGGCACGCTGTTGCTTTTCGCTGGCGCTCAGGTCGTAGATGGCGGCGACGTGGAAGAAGTGATCTACCTGGCCGCGCAGTGACTGGATATCGCTGTCAGACAGGCCAAGGCGCGGCGCTGTCAGGTCGCCGCTGATGGGTATCAGTGACTCATTATTCGCCGACAGCCGCTCCCTGATGGCGTCGAACTTGGAGATGGAGGCGGGCCTGGTCAGCACATAGACCCGGCCGCCACGCGCCAATAGTTTTTCCAGCAGGAATCGGCCGACAAAGCCGGTGCCACCGGTTACAAAGTAGTTCATGGTATCCCCTCTGTTAACATCCGATCGGCCCGTTTGCGGTTTGCTGTGCGCTATTGGTGGCTTGGCGGATGTCGCATTGCAATTGAATGGTGCATCGGTGTGAGGACGTGACGTGGCGGCGATCAATCCGCCAGTGGGCACGTCCCTGTGCCGATGGCCGCCTTTGTTGAGTCCGGCGGCTGCTTCCTTATTCGAAGTGCCTGGAGATCAGACCGGAAATCAATAGTTGTAGATCAGGTCCAGGCCATAGCTGCGCGGTTCGCCCCAGATCACCGCGCGGTCTGCGTGGGGCAGGTTGTCCACGGCGTTGACCACGTACTCGGTGTCTTCCAGGTTCTTACCCCAGGCGGCAACATTGAGCACGCCGCCGAACAAGGGCAGGTCGTACAGACCCAGGCGGGCGTTAATCAGGTCGTAGTCCTCCAGGAATACGCGCTGGGCGGTCTCCGTGCGGTTGGAACCGTTGCGGTCATCCATGTAGTTGTAGCTGACATTCAGACCTAGGCGGCCCCAGTCCCAGGTGGCGATGGTGTAGTCCAGCGCAGCGGTGTAGGAATGCTCCGGAGCAGCACTAAATACGAACGTCTCGGTGACGTCGGCGCCGGTGTCGGGGTCAGTGGCCTTGGTGACTTCGGCATCCAGGTAGGCATAGTTGAGCATCAGCAGCAGGTCGCGGCTGGCCAGGAACGTCAGGTCCATTTCGAAGCCCTGCATCTCTGCTTCACCGGCATTGACCACCTGGGTGTCGGCGATGGTGCCGTCGATCAGGAAGTTGAGCTGGATATCGGTGTAGTCGCTGCTGAATACATTGGCATTGATACGCAGGCGACGGTTGAGCAGCTCGCTCTTGACGCCCAGCTCGACAGACTCAACTTTTTCCTCGTCAAAGCCACGCGCGAAGCGCTGCTGGTCCGGGTCGCGGGTGTTGAAACCACCGCTTTTGTACGCCTCAACGAACTTGCCATAGACATTGATGTCATCGGTCAGGTCGTATTCGGCGATGAACTCAAACGAGTCGTCCGCAAAGTCTTTGCTGGCGGCCTGAGTCCAACCGGAGCTGGCAGCGACCGTCGGCGGAGTGGTGGCGACCACGGCGCCGGTGGCGTTGAGCCGGGTTTCAGTTTCGGTGAGGTTGTCCTGCGCGCGCATTTCGGTTGCCTCGCGCTCGTCTTCGGAGTGTCGTGCGCCGAAGGTCAGGTGCAGGCGATCTTCCAGAATCGGCGGTGTCCAGGTAGCGCGGCCAAATACCGCCCAGGCGCTGTTGTCGATAGTGAAGAACTGATCGTTGAGATTGGTCAGGAACACCTTGGTGGTGGTGGTACCGTTGTCGATCACCGCAATGGTGCCGCTGAACTGGTGGTGCAGCGGCGAGTTGTCTTCCTCTGCCTGCTCTTCGAAGTAGTACAGTCCGGTGATGTATTCCACGCGCTCGCCGATGCTGCCGCTAAGCTGCAGCTCGTGAGAACTCTGGTCTTGCTCCTGAATACGGTCGAAGCCCGGAATAAACAGGCTGCCATCACGGCTGCGGTAGTCGTTGTTGTCGATACGGTAGTCCGGGCTGCCACTGGCGGTCAGATCGGAATAGCCGGCGTCGGTTAGTTCGCGGTAGGCGTAGATGTACTTCAGTTGTGCGCTTTCACCCAGGTCGTAGGTCAGGGTCAGGCTGTGGCCTTCGATTTCTGATTCGGAGGCGCGCAGCGGCTGTGAGGTACGCATGCTGCTGACACGCTTATCACTAAAGGTGTAGAAACCCTGGTTGTTGGTCGCCAGCTGGTTCTGGATGGCCTCAGCGGGGCTGGACGGTGCCGGGTTGATGGTCGGCGGAGTCACCGCCTGATAGGCGTAGTTGACGTAGGACAGTTCCGACTTGTCGTAACCGTAGTCCAGTCGCAGGCGGTCGCCGATATCCCAGCTGAAGTCGAGTCGGTAGCCGTCAACGTCGCGGTTGCCGAAGTCTTCGCCGGGGCCGTCATTGTCGATAAAGCCATCCTTCTCGGAGTGCAGGTAGGCCAGCTTGAAAGCAGCGGTATCGCTGACCGGCACATTCACCGAGGTTTTGGAGCTGATCAGTGAACGGTTGCCGACGGTGATTTTCTCGCTGAATCCGAATGCCTCGGTGTCGGGGCGCTGGGTGATCAGGTTGATAGCACCGCCGGTGGAGTTGCGTCCATACAGGGTGCCCTGAGGCCCGCGAAGTACCTCAATGCGTTGCAGGTCGGCCACGTCCAGTGCCAGCCCGGTGGAACGGGCGATATAGGCGCCATCGATGTACACGCCCACCGGCGGGTCCTGAGTGATCTGGGCGTCAATCAGGCCGACGCCGCGAATGAAAATACGCAGTGTGGCATTGTTGATGGGGAAGGGCTCAATGGTCAGGCTGGGCACGCTGGAGCCGATGTCGTTGAGGTTGCTGATGCCGTCCTTCTCGAGCTGTTCCTCGCCGAAGGCGGTCAGCGAAATCGGGGTGTCCTGCAGCGACTCGGCCTTTTTCTGGGCGGTGACTACCACTTCTTCCAGCGCCAGGTTCTGCTGGGCTAGTGCGGCATTGCTGCCGGCACTCAGTGCGGCGACAGCCGCGGTGAGATAGCGCAGGCGTCGCTTTCCTGTCAGTTTTTTGCTTGTGTCTAATGTCACTGTTGCTCTCCTAATCAAGCGTTTTGCAGTACAAAGCCGTTGCACAGCGGGTTGCCCCGTTGCTTTAGTTGTCGTCTGTGCATCAGATAAAACTGCGTTGGATAAACCAGAACACCCCGAGACCACAAAGTCCGGCAGACAGAGCGTTGGAGACGCCTTGCCGCCAGTTTTGCAGCGAGTGGAAAATACCGAGGCCGAGCAGGCCCAGCACAGCCACAATGGCAAGCTGACCCAGCTCGACTCCGATGTTGAAACCCAGCAGCGCGGGCAGAATCTGTTGCTCAGGCAGGCCGACCTCGCTGAGCACACCGGCAAAGCCGAAACCGTGAACCAAACCGAAAAGGGCACTGATGGCAGGTCGCCACCGGCGCACACGTGCTTCGCTGTCTGCCAAACGCAGATAGCAGAAGCTGAACAGTGCCAGCCCGAGCAAACTGAGGACGCTGGGGCCGATATTGCCGATGGCTGCCAGCATGGCCAGCAGTGCCAGTGACAGGGCCAGCCACAGCGACGCAGCGCGCTGGCTGCCATTGCCGCCGGTCACGTTCTCGATAGCAACCAGCGCGATGGTAAAGCCGATCAGCGCCTCCACCAGCGGCGCATTGGGGTTGACCACGCCCAGCGTGGCAAGGCTCAGGGTGATGCTGTGGCCGACGGTGAAGCCGGTCACCAGCAACAGAATATCCCGAGCGCCGCGCGCCAGCAGCATCAGTGTCAACAGAAAGGCAATGTGATCGAGGCCGATCAGAATGTGTTCGAAGCCGAACAGGGTATAGGCGGTGATGGTCGCGCTGACGGACACGGATTGGGAGAAACTCTCGCCCAGTGCCAGCAGCTGCTCACGCTGGCGGCCAGTGAACAGCCGCTCCTGCTCCTGCTCGCCGTCGATGGTGATGCGGGCAAAATGGATATGGCTGCCGGCCAGCTCGAACAGGCTGTCGATACGCAGTACCAGCTGTTTAGCCGCACTGCTGCAGAGAAACGCTAACTGAATACGCAGATAACCTTCGCCACTCGGCAGCGGACGGGATATACCCGCTTCACAGCTGTCGCCGTGGGAATTAGTGAGGCTAACGGTGTCGTGCAGGTGCTGCTGCAGGCTTTCGGCAAGTTGCCGGGTGTTGCTGCTCGCTACGCCGCGGTTGCCGCCAAGGCGGGTGGCTTCGCGGGCGGCGATGGTATAAACCATCTGCACAGACACGCCGTCGGGCTGTGTGGTATCGATGTGCCAGCGCGAATGGGATTTGCTCTGCGGGTCTGCGTGGGCCGGCAGTGCCAATAGTGCCAATAGTGCTAACGGTGCCATGCCCAGCAGCGTGGCCAGCAACTGTGCGCGGCGCCGGATGCGGCTGAGCGGCCCCTGCAGCATATCAGCGCTCACCGGCATGGGCCTGTGCTGCCAGCAGCGGCTGGTTGATCTGCACCTGGTGCTGGCGCCGCAGCTGCTCCAGGTAGGCGGTCAGTTTGGCATCGGCGCGCCGGCGTAGGAATTCGCTGCGTACGGTGTCGCGCAGCTCACTATAGTCCGGTGTGCTGCCGGCGGGTTCGGCTACTTTCCACAGTATCTGGTAGCTATCGCCGTGTAGCTGCGGCGATGAGGTCGTGCCCAGCGGTAGGGCTTCGGCTGTGGCGCTCAGTGCCGGTCCCAGGTAGCGGCGCAACTGGCTGAGCGGCAGCGGCGTGTCGGGCAGTGGCGTGATGTCGGCGTCTGCCAGCTCGGCTTTGACCTGGGCGAATGCCGCGCCGGCCAGCAGTGCATTGGCGGCACGGTGCGCGCGCTCGGCGGCGTCTGCACCGCGAAAGGACAGCTGGCGAAGGTGTAGACGGCCGGGTGGTGTAAAGAACGCGAGGTTGTCGTCATAAAACGCGCGCAGCGCGGCCTCGTCCACGGGTTCGGCATAGGCCTCGGCGACGAGGGTGTCGATCATGGCGCCAGCAATGGCACGGCGAACGGCAGGATCTGAGTGGGCGAGGTCAAGTTTCAGGCCGCTCTCGACCAGCAGTTTTTCATCAATGAGCCGCTGCAGCAGTCGTTTGCGGTCGTCCACCGTCGGTGGCTTGCGCTGGTTCTCGGCAATCAGCGCCAACTGCGATTCGAAACTCTGCTGGCTGATCAATTGCTCATTGACGCGGGCCATGGCGTCGGCGGGCAACGCCGGCGCGCCGGGCTGCAACAGCCCGCTAGCCGCCAGCGCAGCGCCGACCAGGGCGCCGCCCAACAGCAGGGTATTGCCGCGACGAGGCTGTTTTGGCATGGCTCGCTTCCTCTCCATTGTCGGTGAGACGGCGCCCGGGTTCAGGCGGGCTGCCGATTATCCCGGTTCAGCAACAGGCGAACGCACAGTGCCACCACCACAAAGTCGATGGCGGTGTGCATGTAGCTCATCGGGGTGACGTCCTGGGTGAGAATGCGCACCGTCGCGCCGATACCGAACAGCAGTGGCAGCGTGGCGCCCACCCACAGTGACCAGCGCTTGCCAGTGAGTAGCAGCGCACCGACCACGAGGAACGTCATGCCCGCCAGTGAGGATTTCACCAGGTTGGGATCACTGGTGCCGTAGATCAGCAGTTGGCTGGGGTGGCTGACGCCGGAAAACAGCATCAGGCCAGCGGCGAGTTTCTGCAGGTTCATCACTTACTCCTTAACAGGTTGGTAGTTGACAAAAATGGGCGACGACCAGGCGCGCTCGCTGACCGGCGCCAGGCAGTCGTCGGCAAAATCGGTGCGATAGTCGCCGTAGCAGGGGCGGGTGTTGCCGGATTCGTCAGTGGGCAGTGGCTGGCCATTGATGGCCGGGGTCGGCTCCTGCAGGGCGCGCACGTAGTAGAGGGTGTCGCGCTCAAAGTCATCGTCACTGAATTCCACCACGCAGCCCTGCTCGCTGGGCGGGCAGTCGAAGCGGCGCCAGGGATCTTCAATCAGCGCTTCCACGGCTTCGCCCGGGCGCTGCTGTGGGCGGATGCGAACCACTTCAATAGCGCTAATGGGGTGGCGCGCATCGCCAGGGTTATAGCACTCACCGGCACAGAGGTAGTCCAGCCGCTCCGGGCTGAGGGCGCGCTGACTGTCTGTTGGGCAGCCGGGTTGCTGAACGAAGTCGCCGGCGGCGCGCACCCGGAATCGCGGTGCCTCATCCATCGCGGTTTCGCCACCCATGGTCAGCTCGCCGCCGGGAGCGTTGAGCAGATCAAACCACAGCAACATACGCGGGCCGCTGGTACCGTAGGCCTCGCGGCGCTTGAGTGCGGACCAGATATCCTCGCGGCGGCGGCTGTCGCTGTGTACTGCGACGATGCCACCGGGATAGCTAAAGCTGCCGCTGCGAAAATCAGGGATACCCGCGCTGACATCCACCGTCGATGGCTGTTGCGGGTCGTCGCTCTTAGGTGTGGCGATCTTGCCGTAGAACGCTGAGCGCAGGCCGGTTGCGAAGGTCATTTTGCGACGTTCATATTGCTTGTAACCGGTGCCGGGGCGTGCAGTGTGATCGTCAGTGGAGGCGATGAAACCAAACTTGAAGCGCAGCGGACGACCGTTCTCGTCCAGTTCGTCGAAGTTGGAGATGGCCATCGCGTACTGGCTGGAAGAGCGCGGCCGCATGCTCAGCGCCGGCTTGAAGCAATCGGTACACTGACCGCAACTGCCCCATTCGGCCGGGTCGGCGTCGGGGAACACCATGTGCGGATAGGGGCCGGCCTGCAGTGCCTTGTTACGGGCGTCTGCCACGCGGAGCTCGCACTCGCTGTCGCTGAGGCCGTCGCAGCGCTGGCGCATGATTTCCCCGGCCTGCCAGCAGCAGGGGGTGAAGCCATCGCTGGGTTCGGGGCAGATTTGTTCGCCGACCTCGTTCAGGGCGAAGTGATCCCAGTTGCGGAATTCTTCGCTGTTGCCGTGGCCGGACATGATTTCCAGCAGCGACTGGCTCTCATCGTGCTGGCGGCTGTTAAGCTGTTTGTCCCAGCTGGAGCCGGGGGGGGTGTAGATGCCCCAGGTGTTGCCGTGGGGGATCACCAGATTGTCGTAGCCCCAGCTATCGAGTTTGCGGAACAGGTCCTCGGGGGTGGCGGCCACCTCATTGCAGTAGCCATCCAGCGCCGGGCCATCCTGGCCGGGCGGGCAGTCGGGTCTCTCGTCGATGCGCTCCAGCAGCCAACCGAGATCGTTATAGCGTGCCCAATTGAGCGGGTCGACATACTTCAGTTTGACCATGTTGCGGGTATTGTCGAGGTTGCCCACGGTACTGCCGCGGGGGCGCGCGCTGATCGGCCGCTCCGGCAGTTGATCCTCGGCGGTGCCGGGAAAGATGACGTTCTTGTGGCCCCAGTGGTTGTTGGCTGAGGTACCTACCTGGGTCCATTCCCAGCCGGCGAAGGCCACCAGATCGGGGTCGTTGGGGTTCTGCGCGCGGGCATTACAGGCGCGCACCGTGTCTTTGGTCATCTGCCAGTGTTCGGCAGTCAGGTTTTCGGCGTGATCATTGAAGCTGAAAAAATCCAGCGAGGCACAGTAGCGAGCGAAATCGCAGGCGTGGGCGGGCGGGTGCACGCCCTGCTGTGCCATCACCGGCAGCTCCATGGCGAAGGCGTCAACCGAATAGGTGGTGTGCACGTGCAGGTCGCCGAACAGTATCTGCCGCTGCGGCGCGGTCAGGTCTGCGTGCTGCGCCAGTAATTCGGCGCTTTGTCGGATTCGGCTATCGGCGGCCTCGACGGTGGCGGCGGATTTTCCCGGCCCTTCGATGTCGCCCGCACCCTGGTCGCTGCCGCCGCAGGCGCTGAGGGCCGCAGACAGGCCAAGGATGGATAAAGCTTTCCAGTGAGTCAGCATGGTAGCGATTCCACTCAATCGTAAAAGGTCACAACCTTGCCCAGCGTCTCGCGCGCGGTCAGGCAGCGGTTGCTGGGGTGTTCGGCGTCCGGGTAACCGAAGGACAGGCCAAACAGCAGCTTGTACGAATCGTCGATGTCCAGTTCACGGCGCACGATATGGGGCTGAAAACTGAGTGCGGTTTGCGGGCAGGAGCCGAGTCCGTAGGCGGTGAGGCTCAGCATCAGGGTCTGGGCGTACATGCCCAGATCTGCCGCCTCGCGAATACCGAAATGTTCGGGCAGGAAGAAAAAGGCCACGTGCGGCGCATCGAAAAAGCGGAAGTTGCGCATGAAGGCCTCGCCGCGGCCGGCCTTGTCCTCGCGGGTAATGCCCATGGCGGAGTACAGGTCGGCGGCGGCCTGGTGCTGGCGGCTTTTGTACTCACCCTCGTAGAGACCGTCGTAGGGGAAGTCCATGGCGATGTCGCCGGCCATCATCGCGGTGCTAATTTTCTCTGCCAGATCGCGACAGCGTTGGCCGGACACCACCGCCACCTGCCAGGGCTGGGTGTTGCAGTTGGATGGCGCGCGCTGTGCCAGGGCAAAAATTTCCCGCAGGGTGTCGGCCGGTACGGGCTCGCTGGTAAAGCCGCGGATAGAGCGGCGGCTGAGTACCACCTCGGCAAAGTTGTTGTGGTCTAGTGTGCTCATGATCTTTCTCTCTTTGATCTGTGTCATCGCGAGGAGCGCAGCGACGCGGCGATCTCGTTCAGCTTGGCAGTGTGTTGATGGAGATTGCCACGTCGCTGAACAACGCTCCTCGCAATGACGATGTCTTGTTCGCGCCAGCGAGGTGGCAATCTCCTTATGGTCACTGCCACACGGGATGAGATTGCTTCGTCGCGTTCGTTCCTCGCAATGACGCCGTGTTCGCTTAAGCCGACGATGCCGAGGCATCGAGGAACGTTGCAATCAGCCAGGCGAGGATGTCGTACCACCATTTTTTCAGGCTGATCAGCCACGCCGGGCTGTTGCGCAGCTCGTGGTCCTCGTGGGCCTTGTCAATCAGGTAGGCGTGAATGTCGTCCACATCCTGTTCGTTCAGCACCTCGTCGAATTTCGGCATGCCCATGGTCTGGTAAAAACCCTGGCGCACGATCTGCTGGAAAAAGCGATGCGACGTTTCCGGCAGGCGGCGCAGGTCGGGCAGGGTGCCGCCGCTGATGGCGCCGACGCCATGACAGTAGGAGCAGTTTTCTGCGTACAGGACACTGCCGCGCTCGATCTGTTCGTCGCTGGCGTCGGTCAGCGGCGGCGGCTCAGGAATGTCTGTGGGCGGCGGAATCGGCGGCAGCTGGTGTGTGCCACCCAGTTTGAAGGTGAGGAAGCGGCTCTTGGCTGCGCCGGGAGGTGGTTTGTAGCCCGACATCAGGCCAAAGGCGCCGCCGCCACCGACACCGACGGTAATGTACTGCTCGCCGTCGATCCGGTAGCTGACCGGTGCCGCCAGAACTTGCGATTGGGTGTGAAACTCCCACAGAATCTCGCCACTATCGGCGGCATAGGCGACAAAGCGGCGGTCGCCGTTGCCCTGGAACACCAGGTCGCCAGCGGTGGACAGCACACCGCCGTTCCAGGGTGTGGGCAGCGCCACTTCCCAGGCGGGTTGTTGCTTGAGCACATCCCAGGCCAGCAGGAAACCGGTAGAAATGCGTTTGGATATGGCCCGGTGCAGCAGCTCGTCACCCGGCGGTGATTCGCTGCGGTCGGTGCCCTGGTTGCGCCAGCCGGGCTTCGGGGTGAAGGACTTCGGCTCGGTGTAGACAAAGGGCGCCTCCATCTTGGGGATGTACATCAGCCGCCGCTCGGGGTGGTAGGCCATGGGCTGCCAGTTGTGGGCACCACCGCCGCCGGGTTTGACGGTGGCGGTGCCACCGGCGTAGTCCTGGCCGGGGTTTTCCACTGGGCGTCCGGTTTTGGGGTCGTAATGGCTGGCCCAGGTGACTTCGGCGAAGGGCTCGGCGGAGAGAAACTCGCCGGTCTCGCGGTCGATGATCATGAAAAAGCCGCTTTTGGGCGCCTGCATCAGCACCTTGCGCATCTCGCCTTTCCAGGGAATGTCAGCCAGCACCATGTGCTGGGTGGCGGTGTAGTCCCAGGTTTCCGAGGGCACTACCTGGTAGTGCCAGACGTATTCGCCGCTGTCCGGTCGCACCGCGACGATGGAGGTCAGGAACAGGTTGTCGCCGCCACCGGGGCTGCGCAGGCGGCGGTTCCAGGGCGAGCCGTTGCCGACGCCGATGTAGAGCAGATCCAGTTCCGGGTCGTAGGCCATGTGGTCCCACACGGTGCCGCCGCCGCCGAGCTGCCACCACTGGCCGTTCCAGGTCTCGGCGGCCATGCGCATGGCCTCGCTCTCAAAACCGTCGGCGGGGTTGGCGGGCACGGTGTAGAAGCGCCAGGCCTGCTCGCCGGTGGCGGCGTCGTAGGCAGTGATATAGCCACGCACGCCGTACTCGGCGCCGCCGTTGCCGATGATGACCTTGCCTTTGACGATGCGCGGTGCGCCGGTGATGCTGTAGGGCTGGCTCTGGTCGACGGTAACGACTTCCCAGACCTTGTCGCCGGTGGCCGCGTTTACCGCCACCAGGCGGCCATCGAGGGTACCGATGTAGACCTTGCCCTCCCATACCGCCACGCCGCGGTTGACCACGTCACAGCAGAAGGTGCCGGCCATGGTACGGTCGACCTTGGGGTCGTATTCCCAGAGTTTTTCGCCGGTCTTGGCATCCAGTGCATAGACCACGCTCCAGGTGCCGCTGAGGTACATCACGCCGTCGACCACGATAGGGGTGGCCTCCAGTGCGCGATTGGTGTGATCGTCAAACGACCAGGCCAGACCCAGCTGCTTCACGTTGCGTTGATTGATCTGGGTCAGCGGGCTGTGGCGCTGCTCGCCGTAATCGCGGCCATGCAGCAGCCAGTTATCAGTATCGTCGATGGCGCCGACAGCGCGCTGGTGATCGACATCGGCGGCGCCAAAGGCCAGCAGCGGTGCCACCAGCGCGCCGAATAGCCAGCGGCGTGCTGGGCGTGAGGAGGTGCGGAATCGAGAGGTACGAATCATCAATACTGTCGCTCGGCAAGGTAAGTCAGAAGCAGTGATCGGATCAGCGCAGGCTGTTCTGGCAGGGCGGCGTGGCCGGCGCCGGGCAGTTCCACCACCTGTACGCGTTCGGGGAAGCGTGCCTTCAGGGCCGCGGCGCCGCTGGCGGCTGCGGCGTCGAAAGCAGGTTGCAGCACCAGCATCGGAGCCTCACCGCCGGCGGTCCAGGTATCAGCCGGGGTGTTGGCGGTGGCGAAGCCCTGGGCCAGCCCGGCGCGCGGGTGCCAGCCGCTAAGCCAATAGTCGGGAGCCTCGCTGTCGGGGGCGAAGAAGGCCGCTTGCAGTGCCTGTTGCCGCCATGATTGCGGCCAGATCTGCAGCAGTACGGTCATGATCTGGTTGCGGGTCTCCGGCGGCGGTGCGCTGTCGCCGGCCGCCAGCAACACCAGGGAATCCACCCGGTGCGGGTAGCGGCTGGCAAAGGCGCGGGCCACGCGGTTGCCATAGGCGTGACCGACGAGTACCAGCGGGCGCTGCTCGCCCTCGGCGTCGAGTATCGCGGCCAGGTCATCGGCGTAGTCGAACAGGCTGGGCTGCATTGAGGGCAGCTCGCTGCCGCCAATGCCGCGGGCTTGCGGACTCAGGCTGCGGTAGCCGGCGCTGTGCAGCTGCTGGCGCAGCTCGTTGAAGTCGGAGGCGGAGCGGGCATAGCTGGGCAGCAATACCAGTAGTGGGCCGTCTGCGGGACCGCCTACAACATACTGCAGCTGCACACCGTTAATGTCGGTGTATCGAGTCTCGCCCAGGGCGGGCCGAGCCGGATTGTCCCGCAGTGCCAGGGTGGCTACCAGCAGCAGCGCGCTCAAGGCGAGCACGATTCCTATCCAAATACGCTTCCACATGGGTCGACTTCGCTGTTCTTTGGAAGTCTAGACCCTAGGCCTATACCGCGGGCGAAACCAGCGAGTGTGAAAGCAATGAAAAACAGGGAGGCTGTAAAATCAATAAGTTACGAGGTTGGTGCCGAAAGCCAACCGCTACTTCGGGCGCTTGCGGTATTGGGTGGGAGTAACCCCCAGGCGCTTCTTGAAATGGCCGTTGAACACGTTCTGGCTGCCAAATCCGGTGGCCAGGGCGATATCTGATACCGAGCGCTCGGGCTGCTCGCGCAGCAGTACTGCCGCCTCTTCGATGCGGTGGCGGTTGATGTAGTCGAAGAAGCTCTCACCGGCGCGGCTGTTGATGACCTGGCTCAGGTAGTTGGGGCGGGTGCCGACCATTTGGGCCAGTTCGCCCAGCTTGATGCCAGGCTGCAGATAGGGCTGCTGCTCGTCCATCAGCTGCCCCAGCTTTTGCCACAGCGCCTCCACCCGCTCGTCAGACAGCCCCGATTTCTGGTATTTGTCCGTGGCCGCCTCTGGCTTTCGCTCCTGTTCAGGCTCTGTGGACGCCATTGCGGGCTGGGAGGCGGTAGCGTCAGGGGCAGCGGTGTCTGCCGTTTCGCTATGGCGCTCACCCTGGTCAAATATCTGCGGCTGGCGCAGGCCCATCAGGCCGATGTAGTAGATCAGCAGCACGCTAAACACCACCGAATACACTGCCCGCGGGCCGAAATCGCCGTCGCCCAGCGCCCGGTACAGCTCGGTGACGAAGCTGATTGCGGCAATGCTCATGCAGCACCACACCAGCGCCTTGAGCCAGTCGAGATTGATGTTCTCCAGCGCCGAAAACTGCTCCTTGATGGCCTGTTGGTAGGGCCGCATCAGGCGCAGCGCCAGCACCGAGTACACCAGCAGCGACACAAACACCGGCGTAGAGGCCAGTGCCACCCGGGTTTTGATATAGGGGGGCAGGCTGTCAAAGCTGGTGAATTGGGCGGTTTCTATATCCACCACGGGGCCACCCGGCATCAGCATCAGCACTGCAAGCGGCACCGGCAAAAAATGCCAGAGGTGGACCGCGCGCAGCCGCCAGTGGGGCTGTACCAGCAGTCGCACATAGCCGTAAAGCAGCGGACCAATGGCGTAGCTGAGGTGCAGCAGGACAAATAGCGCCTCAGGGTAGCGGTTTTCGCTATCGGTCTGGTACTCAAGACCAATGACGCCCAGGCGCAGGCTAAGCACGGCGATAAACAACGCCAAAATCATATTGGCACGCCGATTGCCATAGCTGATGGACACAATGGCCAGTGCCAGCATCAGTCCTTGGGCAGCACCCAGTAGCGCAATGTTGGGAAGAGAAAACATGAGCGCAATGGTAGCGCCGTGTGACGGAAAAGCCTACAGCATAATGATTAAGCTAACGAACCAGCTGATTGGAAAGGCCGGTAAAACTGACTCAACGAAATTTCAAGCGTCTTAAGGTTTCATATCTTTCACGTTCGCTGGTCCTGGTCAGCGGTATATTGCTAGTTTGGGTGTTGGCACAGGGATGTGCTGTCAACGGCTTGTGGTCAGTCTTGGAGCGGCACGCTCAAAAAGCTGCGTAAAAACAAAGCTGCGTAAAAACGATGGGGTCTTTCGCATGAGTAGCACGGACTATCGCATTGAATGGCGCGACGGCTATGCCGTATTCACCCTGTCGCGTCCGGACAAGCTCAATGGCATCACCAATGCCGTGCTGCAGGGCTTGGCAGACTGCCTGGACGAGATTGAGCGCCGCCGGTTTCGCGGCCTGGTCATCGCCGGTGAGGGCCGTGCATTTTCTGCCGGCACCGATCTGGAGGAATCCGCCACCCTGACCCTGGAACAGGGTTTTGAGAAATGTGATCGCGCCCGGGCGCTGATGCATCGCCTGCACTGCTCCACCATCACCAGCGTTGCCGCCGTACATGGCATTGCCTATGGCGGCGGTATGGAGCTGGCGCTGGCCTGCACCCTGCGCGTCGCCGGGCCAGCCACCAAGCTGGCACTGCCTGAGGTCAAGCTGGCAGTGCTGCCTGCCTACGGTGGCACGCAGCTGCTACCGGCACTGATTGGCCGCGCTCGCGCCGCCGACCTGATGCTAACCGGCCGTAGTGTCAAGGCCGAAGAGGCGCTGCAATTGGGACTAGTGTCGCGACTGGTAGCGGAGACTGGCGACGAGCTGCCGGCCGCCATCGCCCTGGTCGAACAGGTGACCGGATACAGCCAGCTGGCCATCGAGCGTATCCACTACTGCCTGCACGCTGCGGGCGACGACCTCAGCAGCGAAGGGCTGGAGCTTGAGCGGCAGGCAATGCGTGAGCTGATAACCAGCGACGATGCCGCCGAAGGGCTGAGCGCGTTCTTGGAAAAGCGCAAACCGAACTTTCAGCACCGCTGAGTGCTGATGCCAATACACATCTTGGTAGGAATCAGAGTGACTAGACAGGGCAATACCGTGAATACCGCGCAGAAAGACGTCAAGAAAATCCCGGAAAAACTGGTTCCCCTGGTCAGCAAGGCCATGAAGTACTACACCCGCGCTAACGTGTGGGTGTTCAAGAAAACCAAGGGACGTCTGTGGAATACCTTCCCCGGCGGCTACCCCATCTGCGTGATGGGCATGAAAGGCGCCAAGAGTGGCGTGTGGCGTGAGATCGGCCTGATTCACCTGCCGGTCAGTGACGACAGTGACAGCATTTATCTGGTCGCTTCCCAGGGCGGCATGGACAAAAACCCCGTCTGGTTCTACAACGTCAGCGCCAACCCGGAGATCGAAGTCACCGTGGGTGGCCAAACTCGCCGGCTGCGTGCGCGTCGGCTCAGCGCTGAGGAAAAGCGCGCTGCCTGGCCGCGCCTGTGTGAGCTCTACCCTGACTTCGACGAATACCAGGCCCGTACCGAACGCGACATCCCGGTGTTTATCTGCGACCCCTACTGACGTCGCTGCCTTACAGAATCCTTCCCACCTCCCCATCGAGGTGTTTGCCCGCATGGCCACGTCATGCGGGCTTTTTTGTATTTACCTTATGCACAGTGGCGAAAGGTGACGGCGCCGCAGTTGTGGATGACCACATACGCCAGCCCGTAGCGGGATAGTAATTTGTCTATAGTTATTCGGTGCCGCCGAATTTGGCACGTTGCTGATACGCTAGCGGCGGTCGATATACCTTTTTTGTCGGGAGTTTTAGCTATGAGAATCTATCTCTGTGCATTTTTTTTACTGGTGCCGTTACTCGGCTCGGCGGAATACCTTGATGTTATCCAGGTCGAACTCAAGGAAGGCTGTGATTTCAATCGCTATGTGGCGATAAAAAATGACTTTAATGAAACCTTTGGAAGTAGAAATGGATACCATGCAGAAGTGCTGATGCCGCTGCAAAGTGAACATCTGGCAACCCTCTTTTGGGTGGGCAGGGCGGCCAATGCCGCCGCCTTTGGCCAGGCCTGGGATGCTTGGCGCGATGGATTGGCTGACAAGAAGTCGGTGTCGGCCAAATTGTGGTCGCGCTTCCAAAAATGCAGTACCAACCTTTCGCGACAGGGCTACGATATTTACTGATTGTGTCTCTGGTGTGACACTTCCCCGCTCGTCACTCGCTGCGGCCTATGTGGTCAACGGCAGCTCTGCTGCTTTTGCAGTTGCCGATTGCTTAATCGATCAGATAGCGGATAATCGGCGCGATTATAGGCTCAGTACTGCCGAGTCAGCAGTATTCAAATAAGAACAGGAGAAGGGAAGTGGCAGGAACCAGTTTGCTGGCGTTGCTGGACGATATTGCAACCGTACTCGACGACGTATCGCTGATGACCAAGGTGGCGGCCAAGAAGACTGCCGGGGTACTGGGTGATGATCTGGCACTGAATGCCGAGCAGGTATCGGGTGTGCGTGCCGCGCGGGAATTGCCGGTGGTGTGGGCAGTGGCCAAGGGTTCCTTTCGCAACAAGCTGATCCTGGTGCCGGCGGCGCTGCTGATCAGCGCGCTGCTGCCCTGGCTTATTACGCCGCTGCTGATGATCGGCGGCGCCTACCTGTGTTACGAGGGCTTTGAGAAAATCGCACACAAATTTCTGCACGGCGGTGGCGATGCGAAGGAGCACGAAGCGAAGCTCAAGGCGTTGAGTGATCCAAAACTGGATCTGGTGGCGTTTGAAAAGAAAAAAATCAAAGGTGCCATTCGTACTGACTTTATCCTGTCGGCGGAGATTATTGTCATTGCCCTGGGTTCGGCCCAGGAGGCCAGCTTTGTGGTGCAGGTGGCGGTGGTCTGCGCCATTGCGCTGCTGATGACGGTTGGTGTGTATGGGCTGGTGGCCGGCATTGTCAAAATGGACGATGCCGGACAGCTCCTGCTGGAGCGATCCGACGGTGGTGGTTTTCGTGCCGCGTTGGGCCGTTTTTTACTGGGCTTTTCGCCGTATCTGATGAAGTTTCTGTCCATCGCCGGTACCGCCGCCATGTTCCTGGTGGGCGGCGGCATACTGCTGCACGGCATTCCCGGCAGCCACGAGCTATTGCACCATTTGCACGAGGGCCTTGCTGCGGTGCCGGCGGCCGGGGTCGTGCTGGCGGCGATCGCACCGCTGGTGCTTAATTTGCTGCTGGGCCTGTTGGCGGGTGCGGTGCTTGTTGTTGCCGTGACAATGGCATCGCGCCTTCGCGAAGCGTGAAGGCAGAACACTATTCTGACGTACGTTAGACAGGCGTCGGGGGCGAGCTACAAGGCAAGGGGTTAAACCTCAGAATTCCGGAGCGACGTAGTGGGTGACGCGCGGCTGACTGCCATCAGCAAGGAGTGACTGAATCTGCTGCTGGATATTGTGCACCGCAACGGGCACCCGCTCATGCTGGCGCAGGTGGGCGAGCCATGATTCGTCGTTGAAGGTTTCAATAAATTGGTTGGGGCGCTCGGTGTGTTCGAACACGCTCCAGGAAAAGACACCGTGCTGGCGGCGGTGTTTGCCCAGCACCGCAATGTGTTGGAGGAAGTGCTCCACCTGATCCGGTTTGACATCGTATTCGATAGTAACCAGCACCGGGCCGCGGTCATGGTGCAGGCTTTCGCTTTGAGGCGGGCAGGGCCAGTGCATGGCCGGCGTGAAGTCGAGAGTGTCGGCGCCGCTGATGCGCCAGCGCCGCGTTGCCAGTACCGCTACTGCGGCGCCAACGGCGGCGACGTCCAGCGCAGCGCCAATACCATGCAGTGCGGCGAGCTTGCCCCAGATCAAACTGCCCAGCGCCATCGCGCCCATGAATACCGACATAAACACCGCCAGGCCGCGTGATCGCACCCAGTTGGGCAGCGCCAGCTGTGCGGCCACCTGTAGTGATGACAGTACCGTAATCCAGGCGATGCCACTCAGCGCCATGATGGGCACCATCTGCCACAGGGTATCGAGCCGGGCCAGGGCGGCCAGGCAGGCGGCGTAGAGTAAGGTGGCGCAGGCCACCAGGGCATCACGGGAAAGGTGATGGCGCAGCCTGGGTAGTAGCAGGGCGCCGCAGACGGCACCCGCGCCCACGGCGGCAACCAGTACCCCGAAGCTTTGCGGACCGCCGTCGGTCAGTCCTTTGGCGATCAGCGGCAGCAGTGCCCAAGAGGCACTGGCAAACAGGAAAAAGCCCAGCCCACGCATCGCGGCGGCCTGCAGCTCGGGGGAATGGCGCACAAAACGCAGCCCTGAACGCATGGCGCTGAACAGGCGTTCGGCCGGCAGCTGGCTGTGTTCGCGCTGGTGCTGCCAGCGCAATAGCACGAAGATCACGCCGCTATAGGACAACGCGTTGAGCGCAAACACCGCACCGGTGCCGGCGGCGGCGACGATAAGGCCGGCGATGGCGGGGCCGATGGCGCGGGCCACATTGATGCCCATGCTGTTGAGGGCAATGGCGGCGGGCAGCTGCTCGCGCGGCACCAGCTCGGGCACGATGCCGGCCCAGGCGGGCATCATCAGTGCGGCGCCTATGCCCATGCAAAAGGTCAATGCCAGTAGTAGCCAGGGAGTGACGAAGTCGATAATGGCGACCACGGATAGCAATGCCGCCACCAGCGCCAGAAACAGCTGCACGCCAATCAGTTGGCGGCGGCGGTCGATGATGTCGGCGAGGGCGCCGGCCGGTAGCGCCAGCAGGAAGATGGGCAGTGTCGTCGCGGACTGCACCAGTGCCACCATGACGGGTGACGGCGTCAGTGAGGTCATCAGCCAGCCGGCGCCGATATCGTGCATCCAGGTGCCTATATTCGAGGCGAGGGTTGCCAGCCATAGTGCGCGGAAAACGCCGATCTTGAACGGTGACCAAGCGGACGGGGACGGCGCGGTGGCGGGCGGTGGTTCTGTCATGCGTACGTTTCGCCCGTCACCCCGGTAGCGGAATAAATTCGTCTTCGTCGCCGGGAACTTTGGCAAAGCGACCTTCACGCCAGTCCTGCTTGGCTTGCTCGATGCGCTCTTTACGGCTGGAGACAAAGTTCCATTCGATAAAGCGCTGGTTGAAGGCCTCGCCGCCGATCACGGCGATGCGGGCGTCGCTGGTGGCTTCCACCGTGATGCCGGGCTGGTCGGAGAAGAAGGCCATCGCGAATTCGGGGATCACAGTGTCTTTTGCCTTCAGCGCGCCCTGGGCAACATAGACTGCGCGTTCCTCGGCAGCTGGCAGCTCTAGTGACTGTCCGGCCTTCAGATCGGCTTCCAGATACAGCGTTTCGGCAAATGTTTTCACCGGCGAGGTGGTGCCAAAAGCACTACCCATGATGACTCGCACCGGCACGCCGTCGACCGTGAGCCGTGGAATATCAGCGTCGGGGTAGTGATAGAAGGCAGGGTCGATCTCCTCCAGCGCTTCGGGCAGCGCCAGCCACAGCTGCAGGCCGTGCGCGCGGTGCGCCACCGCGGTGACTTCCGGGCGCTCGCGTTCGGAATGCACGATGCCACTGCCGGCCACCATCAGGTTGAGATCGCCCGGGCGAATGGCTTGGTAACTGCCCACCGAATCGCGGTGCAGGATTTCGCCTTCAAACAGGTAGGTGACGGTGGCGATGCCGATATGAGGGTGAGGGCGGACATTGATACCGTCGCCCGCGGCAAATTCTGCTGGCCCCATATGATCGAAGAATATCCACGGCCCCACCATCTTGCGTTTCACCGTGGGTAGTACGCGGCGTACCGAAAACCCGCCCAGTTCCTTTTGTCGGGGTTCGACTATCAGCTCGACGGCGCCACAACTTTCGAGAACGTCACATTCCTGTTCGCAATGCAGGGTCAGGTTGCTCATAACTCCTCCTCAAACGTTGCGGCTGGCGCTCAGCATACGGCGAAGTAATTCATACCAGTGTAATCGTAGATGGTTGCCGGCGTTGCTGCTCGTAGTCCAGTTGGGGCGCTATGCCTTATTTCGGAAGGCGAGTCGCTTGTTTTACAACATGCGCGGCAACACGTCGGCGCCGGCGGGGTCGAACCAGCGGTGCTTGATGGCGCCGGCGATGTGCAGCGACAGCACGCCGAGTAGCAGGTAGGGCAGCACGTCGTGGGCGGCATGGGCGGCCTGAAACAGGGTTTCGTTCTTGGGCACCAGGTCCGGCAGTTTGGTCCAGAAGAAATCGATACCGTGGCCGTGCTCGTAGGCGCCAGACATCACGTAGCCGCTCACCGGCACTGCCAGCATCAGCCCGTAAATCAGGCCGTGGGTGAGGTGTGAGAGTTTCACTTCCCAGTTGGCGAGCGCCAACGGTAATTCCGGAATCTGCGAGCTGAGGCGTAGTGCCAGACGCAGCGCGAACAGCATGATAATTAAGGCACCAAAGGATTTATGCAGCGGGTAGAGGTCGTATTTATTGGCGGCCTCGTCCGGCAGGCCGGCCATATACCAGCCGCTGCCAATCAAGCCGAAGATGGCCAGGGCCATTAGCCAGTGGAGGATGCGCATGCTGACGGGGTATTTGCTGGGCATGAGT
>JBFHRT010000003.1:0-22525 GCA_041591575.1 Spongiibacteraceae bacterium | reverse complement strand
TGCAGGGGAAACAGCGGGAGGGTCGTATTCATCGCATCACACCGACGGGTCGATCCTGATTACTGTAAAACCTCGGGGCGCGGCGCGCCACCGGTCGCGCCGCCTGCCGCAATCGCATCAGCCCTCGGCAGCCACACCATCCTTCATTTCCGGGCCCAGCGGCTTGAGCAACAGAATCAGCCGCGGCAGCAGCAACATGGAACCCATCAGTGCCGCCAGCATCGCGGCCCCGGTGAGCAGGCCGAAGTAAATGCTGGGGGTGAAGTTGGACAGCGCCAGAATAGAAAAGCCGAAGATGATGATCACCGCGGTGTAATACATCGCCTTGCCGATGCTGCCGTGACAGCGGTACATGGCATCCAGGTAGGAGCGGTCCTGGGCAAACTCCAGCCGGAAACGGTGCACGTAGTGGATGGCGTGATCGACACCGATACCGACGGTGATGGCGGCGATGGTGATGGTCATCATGTCCAGCGGAATACCCACCAGGCCCATACCACCGAGCACCGCGCCTGCGGCCAGCAGGTTGGGCGCCAGCGCGATCAGCGCCAGGCGCAGCGAGCCGAACAGCACCAGAAACATCAGCAGAATGGCAAAGAACACCGCGCTCAGGGTAAGGATCTGTGAGCGGAACAGGCTCTGCAGCATGTTGTTATAGAGCACCAGCATGCCGGTCAGGTGCACTTCGTCCTCGGCAAATCCCAGCTCATCCACCAGGTGGCTGCGCACGGTGCGCAGCAGCTCGGCGCGCTGCAGCGTGCGGCTGGTTTCCATCACCCGCACGTTGAGCCGCACCTGGTCGTGTTCCGGCGAGTAGTAGGGTTCAACCAGGATGTTGTTAATCTCTGCGGGCAAGGCGCGCTGCACCAACGCCAGCTGCAGGTCGTCGACGCCGTTGCCCATAATCATCTGGATGAGCTCATACAGGGTCGCCAGCGACAGCACCTTGCCGGTCTCTTCCAGACCGTCGAGGTAGTTCTGCACCTGGGCCACCCGCTCCAGGCCGGCCACGGTAAACCAGTAGCTGCCGGCGGTGCCACCGCTATCAGCAAAGTCGTCACCGAAGTCGTCGCCGAAATCACTACCAAAGTCATCGGCAAACTCGCCGCCCGCATCGGCTTCGGGCTGCTTGGGCGCGTCGAGGATCACATCCAGCGGAATGGTGCCGCCGAGCTGGGCGTCGATCACTTCCATGCCCTGGTAAATCTCGGTGGTTTCGTCGAAGTAATCGATAAATCGGTTTTCCACCTTGAGGCGGCTGCCACCCCAGACGCTGAGCACGAGGATCACAAAGCTGGCAGCGAAGATCGCCGCGCCATGACGGTCGGCAAAGGCGGCAAAACGCAGGGTGAAGGCCTTGCTGTTGTCAGCCGCCTGGGGCGCCACCGGGCGCTTGAACAGCAGCAGCGTACAGGGCAACACCAGAAAAGTAAGCACCAGCGCCACCGACACGCCAATGGTCATCATCCAGCCGAAATCGATCACCGGGCGGATGCCGCTCACCACCAGCGAGGCGAAGGCCACCAGTGTAGTCAGCGCGGTATAGAAACAGGGCCGCGCCATCAGCCGCACGGTCTGCGAGACCAGCTGGTACTGGCTGGCGTCTGGCTGTTTGGCCCCCAGCTCGCGGTAGCGCACCACCAGATGAATGGCGATGGACAGCGTAACGATCAGCAGCAGCGCCACAAAGTTGGAGGAGATCACCGTCATGCGCCAGTCCAGCCAGGCCAGCAGGCCCAGCATCAGCACCGCCGACAGCAGACAGGTGGCCAGCGGCAGCAGCACCCAGACGACATGGCGGAAGATCACCACCAACAGCAACACGATAAACAGCACAATGCCGCTACCGAACACCACCAAGTCGCTCTGCACAAAGGCGATCATATCGGCGGCGATCATCGGCACCCCGCCGAGGAACACCGTGGCACCGTCGCGGTGCTCGGCAAGTGTCGCTCGCACCGCATCCACCAGCGCGTACAGGCGCTCGTTGGCCTCGGTGGCATAATCCAGGAATTCCTGTTCTGCCAGCGTCAGCTGCGCCTTTTCGTCCGGGCTCAGGCCTTGGGCCTCGCGTTTTTCCTTGAGCGCCTCGCGCCGTTCCAGCAGCTCAATGTAGCGCTCATCGCGGGCGATATTGACCTGCAGTGCCGTGGTGCGGCTGTCCACGCTGGTAAGCAGCGAGCGGTACAGGGGGCTGGTACTGAGTTCGCGCCGGGCGAGCTCGCGGTCCACCTTCGGATCACTAAGTGTACTGATCTCCCCTGCCGTCACCTGGGTGAGGCTGACTCGCGGGCTGTCCAGCAGGGGCACATCGAGAATGCTGTTGACCGATGACACCCCCGGCAGCACCTTCAGCGCGTCGCGCAGACGCGCAATATCATCCAGCACTGGCTGCGACATCAGGTCGCCCTCGGGCTGGTAGGTCACCAGCAGGAAATCTTCGGTGGCGTAGCGCTTGTTGATCTTGCGGTAGTATTTAAGCGCCTCGTCGCCTTCCAGCACCAGCGAGTCACTGGAGGCATCCAGCTTGAGATTGGGCAGGTGGCTGGCCAGCCAGCCGATGCCGGCCAGCAACACCAGCAGCACCAGCAGCGGGCGCTTGAGGATAATTTGTTCGTACAGTGACAGCAGTCTTTCAGCCATGTGTTGTTATGCTCTTCTGTGCGGCGGCATTCGCCAACTTGAAATTCATTTGCTCGACGCTTAACGGGAGACGGGAGGCGCAAAAACCTGGTCGGACGTCGAAAGTCTGACGTCGGACGCTAAAGCGCGACTTCGTAGGGTGCGCTGCGCACACCGCTATTGCGTCTCCCGTCTCCCGTCCAGCATTCAGCGTCATTCACCCCAGCGCGGCAGCAAGGTCTGCTCCACACCGAGGTGGTCCAGCAGGCGCGCCACGATAAAGTCCACCATATCGTCGACACGCTGCGGGCGCTGGTAAAAACCCGGCGCCGCCGGCATCACCGTGGCGCCCATCTGACTCAGGGTCAGCATATTCTGCAGGTGCACGGTGGACAGCGGCGTCTCCCGCGGCACCAGTATCAGTTGCCGGCGCTCTTTTAGCGCCACATCAGCGGCGCGCTCAATCAGGTTGTTACTGGCGCCCGTAGCAATGGCCGACAGCGTGCCGGTGCTGCAGGGGCAGATCACCATGGACGAGGGCGCGCCGGAGCCCGAGGCGACCGGTGCCATCCACTGCTCCTGACCGTAGACCCGCAGCTGCTGCTCGCTGACGCCGTAGCGCTGGCAGAGATGGGCCTGCAGCGCTTGCTGCTTGGCCGGCAACTTCTCGTCGGTCTCGGTGGCCACCACCAGCAGCGCCGCCTTGGAGATCAGAAAATGCACCTCGCAGCCCTGCGCCAGCAGGCACTCCAGCAGACGCAGGCCGTAGGGCGCGCCGGAGGCGCCGGTCATCGCCAGGGTGACGCGCTTGCTCACGAGGCCGCCTCGCGCAGCTGCAGCCTTTCCAGCAAGCGCTGATGAATACCATCGAAGCTGCCGTTGCTCATGATCACCACATGGTCACCCGCGTGCAGCGACTGCGCCAGGTAATCGAGAATATCGTCGCTGCTGTCGAACAGGCGCGCGCGTTCGCCGCCCGCCGCCACCACCGAATCCAACGACCAGTCCAGCCCCGCGGGCTGGTACCAGATCACCTCGTCGGCCTCCTGCGCCGACGGCGCCAGCTTTTGCAGGTGCACGCCCATGCGCATGGTGTTGGAGCGCGGCTCCACCAGCGCCACAATGCGCGCCTGCCCTACCCGTCGGCGCAGGCCCTGCAGCGTGGTCGCTATGGCGGTGGGGTGATGGGCGAAGTCATCGTAGACCGAGATGCCGTCGATACAGCCCAGCAATTCCATGCGGCGTTTGACACCGGCAAAGCGGTTCAATGCCGCGATGCCGTCCGCGGCTGTCACCCCCACATGATGGGCGGCCGCCAGCGCAACCAGGGCATTGTGCATATTGTGCGCACCGGTCTGCGACCAGCTCACCCGGCCGACGCAGGCATCATCGTGCAGCACGTCGAATTCGCTGCCGTCTGCCGCCACCGCCTCGGCGCGCCAGTCGGCACTGCCGATGCCGTTGACCGACACGGATTCGCGCTCGCTCCAGCAGCCCATGTCCAGCACTGCCTGCAGGTTGTCGTCTTCAGCCGCGACGATGACCCGGCCGTTACCCGGCACCGTACGCAGCAGGTGGTGGAACTGCTTCTGGATGGCGGCGAGGTCTTCGAAGATGTCGGCGTGGTCGAATTCGAGATTGTTGAGCACCAAGGTGCGCGGCCGGTAGTGCACGAATTTTGAGCGCTTGTCGAAAAAGGCGCTGTCGTACTCGTCGGCCTCAATCACAAAGAAACTGGAATCGGTACTGCGAGCGGAGAGGCCAAAATTGCCGGGAATGCCACCAATCAGGAAGCCTGGGTCATAACCGCAGTCTTCGAGTATCCAGGCCAGCATGCTACTGGTCGTGGTCTTGCCGTGGGTACCGGCGCAGGCCAGCACCCAGCGATCTTTAAGCAGGTGATCGCACAGCCACTGCGGGCCGGAGGTGTAGGCCAGGCCGCGGTCCAGCACGTATTCCACCGCCGGGTTGCCACGCGACAGCGCGTTGCCGATGACCACCAGATCCGGCGCCGGATTGAGCTGGGCGGGATCGTAGCCCTCCATCAGCTCGATGCCCTGCTCGCGCAGCTGGGTACTCATCGGCGGATAGACATTGGCGTCGGAGCCGGTAACCCGGTGCCCCAGCTGGCGCGCGATCAGCGCCAACCCGCCCATAAAGGTGCCGCAGATGCCGAGAATATGTACGTGCATGAAATGGCTCAAAATTGGGTTGCTGCGATGGTATCACTGCTGCAGGCAGAGCACTACATGGGATAGCGGGCGGGAATCAGCCGTAGAAGCGGTAGGTATTACGTCCGGCGTGTTTGGCGTCGTACATCGCTCGATCAGCGCAGCGCACCAAATCGGCGGCGCTGTCCTGTTCGCCGCTGATGGCTATTCCGACACTGGCGCCAACGCTCACCGTGGTGCCGGCATCATCAATTGCCACCGGCTCGCCAACCGAGCTGATGATTTTTTCGGCAAGTCTCGCCAGCGCATCGCGACTGCTCGCCCCTTCCAGTATGACGGCAAACTCGTCGCCACCCAGGCGGGCAACGTAATCGGACTTTCGCAATTGCTGCTGCAACCTCGTCGAAACTTGCGTCAAAACCTTGTCGCCGGCCTGGTGACCATAGTGGTCATTGGCCGCCTTAAAGCGATCCAGATCAATGAACACAAGGCTGAAGCCCTGGTTCTGGTAGCGATGGGCGCGATCTAGTTGCCACTGCAGGCGGCGCTCGAAACCCAACCGATTACCGATACCCGTCAGCGCATCGGTCACGGCTCGCTGTTCGGCCGCCGCCTCAGCCAGCTTGGATTCGGTAATATCATTCGCGACGCCCTGCAGCCGCGTTTCATCCACCGGATTGAGGACGATAGTAAACCAGCGCGGCCCTCCCTTGGCGGAAAGCTCAAGCTCGGCGCGCTGCGCCCCCCTGACTTCCAGGCTGCGACTGATCAGCGCCGATACCTCCCCGTGCGATTCAGCAAACACATCGGCGATCGTCAATGCATCCAGTGCCTGCTCGTCAACAGCAAACATTCGCCGGAAAGCCGGATTGGAGGAACTCAGCCGGCCCTGCGAATCGACCTGAAAGATACCGGTTTCAGCGTTATCCACGATCGCGCGAAACTTTTTTTCCTCGACCTCTCGTTCCTGACGGAGCCGGCGCTCTACCCCGAGGATGTTGACCAAGTAGTCGATCATCGTGTTGACGTCACTGACCAGCGTACCGATCTCGTCTTGCTTGTTGCCGCCGGGATGGGCCAGTTTTTCACCGGTCTCCACCTTAAGCGCATGGAGGCGTCGCGATATCTGGGTGATGGGACGGGTTATCTGGGAAATCACGACCGCGACCACACTTAGCGCCACTGCGGCCAGCTGCGCCAGAAAAAACAGCGTTACAAAACCGGAATTGCGTTCAACCTGGGCAATGATCTCCTGGTGATTGGGTTCCAGAACGACTTGCCCAATCAGCTCATTGGCCTCAAATGGCGATGATATTTCACGCACCAGCAAATCCTGCCAGGGCGTGCCGTTTTGCTGATCGGCGCCTTCCCCAGCACCAGTGGAGGCGCGACTGGCAAACGCCAGTTCGCGCTCCCGGTCTCGAATTGAGACAGTGCGCACAGTACTGTTTTGCACCAGCCCGTTGGCAACTTCCTTTGCTAGCTGCTCGTCGCTAAGGAATACGGCAATACTGATAGTACGCTCCACCGTGGTAAGCAGTTCACCGAGCAGATGGTGGTGGCGGTCGTGCTCCTGCTTGGCGACGAGCATACGGCCTGCCGACACAAACAGTGTGCCGACCACAGCCAGGATCAGCAGAATAATCGCCGCGCTTCGCAGCGCGAGACTGGTGGCGATGACTTTCTGCAACATGGCAATGTCGCCCCGCGATAGTTTTTGTTGTTAGGGCCGATGGTGACGAGACACGGATACGATTGATGGCCGCGACCGAAGTACCCCCCTTTCCGATCACCCGGCGAAGCACTTACTGGGGGAAAGACAGCACCACTCTCACCCGCTCATCAACGAGACTCCTGTCCAAATAGCCAACAGCCCCCTTATTGTTACTGATGATATCGAGCACCTCCTCACTGTCCTGTGCCTGCCGCGGCGGCGACGCACGACCAGAAAAAATCAGCCGCGCCCAGTAGGACTGTATCTCCGGCAACGTTTTTTTGACGAGCTGCTGATAGAACACCGACTTGTCGCCAGCAACGTCGACGGGAAAGGCGGAAATACCCGACGGTAGCTTCTGAAACCGCCCCATATAGATATTAATGACGTCAGTCCTGTCGAGCTGCTCCACGCCGCTCTCTGGATTGACGATGACTACCAGCTCTGCACCTACGCCGGACGCATTCACCATTGAGGTCGATAACAATAGGATAATCAGCAGATATCGCATATCGCCCTCTAGAAGATAAAATCCAGCGCCACGCTGACAATCGTCGCCTCACCACCCCAATCAGGGTCGGCGGACCGCATAAAACTGGTTGAGCTGCTGTTTGCCTCCAGGCGTTCCAGCTGAATCTTCAAATCCGCCTTGGGCATAAAATCATAACGCACTCCCACCATCACGGTACGCTGCTCGAATAGCGCCTCGCGAAACACCCGCTCGGCCGCGACGCTGAGCGGGTGAGAGGATGGCAGGCCGGTGTCGCGCCGGGCGAATTCGGCATCCCCATCGACAACCGCCATATACGGCGTAAAAGCCCCCATTCGATAGCCCAGCAAACCATATATTGCCGCGCCATCGGCAAATGCCAGCGTGTCGGTTTGGCGCTTGTTGTATAGCAACTGTGCCTGTAGCGCGCCACGGTCAAACACCACAGCCGCGTTCCAGTTAACCACCCGGCTTCCATCCAGCGCAATGTCGTCGGCAACCGACGCAGCCGCAGCACTGCCACTAGCTCTCAGCCCCGCCAGCAAGCCCTCGAATGAATCCAGCTCCTGACTGAGCTCAATCTCGGACCCGCCGAGGCGAAAATACCAGGCGCCGAGATGGTAATTGAGATTGAAGCCGACCACCCGGCTGTCTTTCAGGTCGTACTGCTCATTGTTGCCGACATCCAGCTCTTCATCGGCTCGGCCGGCAAACAACTTCACCGAAAATACGCCCGCCCCGACCGGGCTTCGATACTCGGCATCACCGCCATCGAGATGGGCCAGCGCCAGCGTGCCGAAGTATTCAATGGGCTGCCGCACAGGCAGAAACGCGTAGCCAACATTGGCAGAGTCAGACAGAATAAATGCATCGTAGCCAATCCTCCCCACCCGCAACTGCCAGTGAGGATCTGGCGAATACTTCGCAAAAGCCCAGGTGATGCGGGGGTCATAATTGCTGGTGTAGTCGTAACGGCTGAGCAGTTGCAGAGCGGCCTCTAGCTGCTGAGAGTGGCGCAGATTAACCTGTATTCCGAGGCTGGTATCAGGCTCGCTACTCCACCCTCCCTTTGGGCCACTGGGCTGCGATAGGTCGCGAACAAATTCCACGCGGTCAGAGTCGTTGTAGACACCACCCAATGTACCAAAAACTCCGAGCCTAACGGCGGCATCAGCCTCACCACCGCTGGCAAGCCCATCACTCGCTACCCCGGCGAACAGTAGCAATAGCGCGCGCTGCGCCAATGCTCCCCATGCACACGAACTTCGCCCCAAGATGTCCTCCAAACACAGTTGCGCGCAGGCTGGTTAACGTGATCGAAAACCTGCAGGCGCTTATTATATTTGCCGCTGCCAAGTCCGCGCCGCAGCGGGTACGTACTGGCTAGTATAGCGTCGGCAATAGCAACCGCCACTGCTCGGCCTGCCGCCGCATTGGCGTCATAAGTCGATGGGGCGGCAGCGCCGGCGCTCACCATCAAGCACGCACACGCGAAACATCGCCGAAACATCGCCGAAAACATGCCGAAAACTCGACAGGCTAGCAGGGCGAATTAGGCAGGGAGACAGTTAAATAATGAAGCGGTGAAAACGTGGTGCTGACGGGCAGGAATGGTGTGCGGGCGGCGGCTGCCGCCCGCGGAGGGTTAACCGGCTTTAAGTGACTTCAATCAACTCGACACTGCCGTCTTCATTTACTTCGGCCATATGACCGGCAGGCTCATCCATAAACTGCACCGCCATGAACACAAAGGCAGCGGAGGCGGCGATGATCATGAAGAAGGCCGAACTGTCGACAAACGACAGCGCCGTCAGGTAGATCACCGCGCCGACATTGCCGTAGGCACCGGTCATGCCCGCGATCTGCCCGGTCATACGGCGCTTGACCAGCGGCACGATGGCAAACACCGCACCCTCACCCGCCTGCACGAAGAAGGAGCAGACCATGCAGGCAACCACCGCCAGCGCGATCGGCCAGGCCGAATCCACCTGACTCAGCACCAGATAGCCCACTGCCAGACCGGCGATCAGGATGGACAGCGACTTGCGACGACCAAACTTGTCGGAGAAGTAGCCACCACTGGGGCGCGCCACCAGGTTCATAAAGGCAAAGCCCGAGGCCAACATGCCGGCCTTGACTGCGCTCAGCTCGAAGGTTTCCATGAAAAACAGCGGCAGCATGGACACCACCGCCAGCTCGGAGCCAAAGGTGACGAAGTACGACACGTTCAGAATGGCCACCTGCTTGAACTTGTAGCGCTGGATCTCCGGCACTTCCTGGCCCGCCAGCAATTCGCTGTTAACACGCAGGATCTGGCTGATCTGCACCGCAAATACCACCGCCAGGATGACGTAGATGGCGTAGCAGGCGAAATCGCTGAGCAGCCCCAGGTTGGCCGGCGACAGCTTCCAGGTGAGCACACCCAGGGCGATGTACATGGGCACACACATGGCGATGTAGAACACCAGATCGCGCTTGCTGGTCACTTCCAGGCCGCCGCTCTTCTTGGGCTTGAAATAGGTGGAACCCTTGGGGGTATTGCGCGCACGGGCATAGAAGAAGAAACCATAGACAATGGCCAGCACGCCGGTGCTGCCGATGGCATAGCGCCAGCCGTCGTCACCGCCGTAGATCATTGCCAGGGTGGGCAAGGTCAGCGCCGCAGCAGCAGAGCCAAAGTTACCCCAACCACCGTAAACCCCCTCAGCCAAACCTACCTGCTTGGCGGGGAACCACTCGCTGACCAGGCGGATACCGATAACAAAACCGGCACCGATAAAGCCCATCAGGAAGCGCATCAGCGCGATGGTTTCGTAGCGGTCAGCCGTGGCAAAGCCGATACAGAGTCCACCGCCGATTACCAGCAACAGGCTGTAGACAATGCGCGGACCGAATTTGTCGACCAACATGCCGATGACAATACGCGAGGGAATGGTCAGCGCCACGTTGAGGATCATCAGCGCCTTGACCTGCTGGCTGGTGAGGTCAAAGGCCTCCTTGATGGCAGCCAGCATGGGGGCGTGGTTGAACCACACCAAAAACGTCAGAAAGAAGGCGAACCAGCTCAGGTGTAGCAACCTGACATTGGCCTGACCGAAATCAAGCAGGTTTAATCGAGCGGATGACATGGTTATTTTCTCCTCGGATCAACAAAAAACGTGAATAGCGTTAATGTGCGACTGCGAGGATTAGAGCAAGAGCCATGCCAGCTTTTCAGGTGCACCAGATGACAGCAAAACGGCAATATTGACGCACCAAGACGCGGAATCCGCGCGATTTCTGCACTACCAGGGTGATCCCCTGCGATAGCTACCGGTAGCCGGCCCAAAGTGATGCGCCGGATGACAGCCCCACTGCACTGCGGATGCGCGGTTTTAGGCCCGCGCACCAGCCTAGGGATTTGCACAGTGCATGCCTTATAGGGGGAACGGAGCGCCTGTATCAGGAAATCCGAGCCGCTATTTCAAGCAAGCGAAACGCCTGTCGCCGGCAATCTAAGCGCTTATTTCAGGAAATAGGCCAGGGTCAGCAGCTCGGTCAACAGCAGCAACGCTGAAAAGCCCTGCCAGAAACGCAGCGGATTGCGCTGCGCCAGCGGCAAATGCAGCTCCGCGGTAAAGCGCGGATTGGGATGGGTGAGGTCGTGCATGAACTCAGACACGTCCTGGTAGCGCGACTCGGGACTGATACTCAGCGCCTTGCGCAGCGCCGCATCCAGCCACACCGGCACATGGGGGTTGTAGTGATAGCTGGGCACATAGTGCAGGCGCGAAAAGTCCCCCGGCGTATTGGCGGCCTCCAGTTTTTGTTCGTAGGGCTGCTTGCCGGTGAGCATCTCAAACACGATGACCGCCAGCGAAAACTGGTCGGCCAGCGCGCTGGGGCGGCGCGCCAGCTTGTGCTCGGGCGACGAGTACTGCGCAGTACCCAGTACCACATCGCGCTTGATCGGCGCGTGAATCTCGGCGATGCCTTCGACATAGCAGGAGCCGAAATCGACAATTTTCACCGTGCCATCACTGGCGATCATGATGTTTTCCGGCTTGACGTCCTGGTGGTAGGTTTCGCGCCGGTGCATGGCGCGCAAGCCCTTGACCAGCTGTTCGGCAATGGCCACCACATCCTTGATATTGGGGTGGGGATTGGCCTTGATCCAGTCACCCAGGCTCCGCCCCTCGAGATACTCGGCGATGTAATACAGGCAACTCTTGTCGCGCCGGTCCGGCAATACGCGCATGATATGGGCACTGTCCACTCGCCGCCCTATCCAGCTCTCCATGATAAAGCGCTCGATATAGGCGGGATCGTCGTCGTAATTCACCGACGGCGTTTTCATCACAAAGCGCTCGTTGCAGGTAGTATCGGTCACCACATAGAGCTGGCTGCGGCTGCTGGCGTGAATTTCGCGTTCGATGCGGTAGCCATCGATCACCATGCCCGGCTCCAGGTGGGGCGGAAACGGCAGCTCGGTCAGGCGGGTGTAGATGTCGCTGGCATTTTCCTGCGGCATCGCGTCAATGCGAATAATCTGACAGCTGAGGTTGTCCTTGCTGTGCTGCGCCAGCGCCATGTCGATCAACTCAGCACAGCGCGCCTCATAGTTATCAACGCCGTCGTCATCGCTAGCCTTTATCAGGGTATCGCGCAGCTGCTGCATGCTGATGAAATCGTGAATGCCATCCGTGCTGAGAAAGAAAATATCGCCCAGCTCCACGTCCACCGCGCGGTAGTCCACATCCAGGCACACATCCAGGCCCATGGCGCGGGTGAGATAGGCGTGCTCGCTGTTGATGCGGGTGGCGTGGTCGCGGGTCAGTTGCTCCAGCTCGCCATCGCGCAGCCGGTAAATGCGCGAGTCGCCGACATGAAACAGATGCGCAGTGTGTGATTTGAAAATGGCGATGCTGAGGGTACAGACATAGCCCTTTTCGCTGCTGATAAAACGCTGACCCTGGCCATAGAGCCAGCGATTGAGCGCGTTGAGCACCTGCTGGGCGGATTTCTTCACCGTCCAGGATTCGGGCGTGGAGAAATAGTCGCTGAGAAAGCCAGTCACGCAGCTATCGCTGGCCTCCTTGCCCGCCTCTGCTGCGGAGACCCCGTCGGCAATCACCGCCACCGCCCCCTTGGTGGTCAGCGTCGGTTCTTGAGGCACGCAAATGCCGACGCTGTCCTCGTTGACGGATTTGGCGCCGGCGCTGCTGGCCTGGCCCAGAGTCAGTTTCAGTCCGCCTTCCAGGTGCATGGCTTGTCCGTTCATGGTTTGGGGTGCCGTCATCATAAGGGGTAATTCACCACAGGGACCACAGTGGGCCACAGAGAAATCGTATTTAGTTGCCGAAAACAGCGGTTCTGAAACAAACTTCCGTCATCGCGAGGAGCGCTTTTAGCGACGCGGCGATCTCAAAGGGGCAGCACCTTTCTCGAGGGAGCTGCCCCGATGGAGATTGCCACGCTGCCTGCGGCAGCGCGCAATGACGTACCCTGAATCAAAAAAAGGGCCGCAAAGAAAATCCCTGCAGCCCTCTGTTCGCTCAGTAAGAATTGCGTTACGCGACTTCGATCAACTCGACGCTACCGTCCTCATTAACCTCGGCCATGTGGCCGCTGGGCTCGTCCATGAATTGCACCGCAACAAATACGAAGGCGGCCGAGGCAGCAATGATCATAAAGAAGGTAGAGCTGTCGACGAAGGACAGTGCGGTCAGGTAGCACACTGCGCCAACGTTGCCGTAGGCGCCGGTCATACCGGCGATCTGGCCAGTCATGCGACGCTTGACCAGCGGCACGATGGCAAACACGGCACCCTCACCCGCCTGTACGAAGAAGGAGCAGGCCATCGTTGCCACCACTGCCAGCGCGATTGGCCAGGCCGAGCCTACCTGGCTCAGTACCAGGTAGCCCACCGCCAAACCACAGATCAAGATAGACAGCGACTTGCGTCGGCCGAATTTATCGGAGAAGTAGCCGCCGCTGGGACGCGCAACCAGATTCATAAAGGCGAAGCCCGAGGCCAGCATGCCGGCTTTGACCGCGCTCAGCTCGAAGGTTTCCATGAAAAACAGCGGCAGCATGGACACCACCGCCAGCTCGGAGCCGAAGGTGACAAAGTAGGATACATTAAGAATGGCCACCTGCTTAAACTTGTAGCGCTGGATCTCCGGCACTTCATGCCCTGCCAGCAACTCGCTGTTAACGCGCAGAATCTGGCTGATCTGCACCGCAAACACCAGCGCCAGGATGGCGTAGATCGCGTAGCAAGCGAAATCACTCAGCAGCCCCAAATTGGCCGGCGACAGCTTCCAGGTCAGCACCGCGAGAGCGATGTACATGGGCACGCACATAGCGATGTAGAACACCAGATCGCGCTTGCTGGTCACCTCTAAGCCACCGTTCTTCTTGGGCTTGAAGTAAGTTGATCCCTTAGGGGTGTTACGCGCACGAGCATAGAAGAAGAATCCATAGGCGATGGCCAACACACCGGTCGTGCCGATCGCATAGCGCCAGCCATCATCACCGCCGTAGATCATTGCCAGGGTCGGCAACGTCATCGCCGCCGCAGCGGAACCGAAGTTGCCCCAGCCGCCGTAGATCCCTTCGGCCAACCCTACCTGCTTGGCGGGGAACCACTCGCTGACCAGGCGGATACCAATCACGAAGCCAGCACCGATAAAGCCCAAAAGGAAACGCATCAGCGCGATGGTCTCGTAGCGGTCAGCAGTGGCAAAGCCCAAACAGAGGCCGCCGCCAATCACCAGCAACAGGCTGAAGACAATGCGCGGGCCGAACTTATCAACCAACATGCCAACGACAATACGCGACGGTATGGTCAATGCCACGTTGAGGATCATCAGCGCTTTGACCTGCTGCGAGGTCAGGTCAAAGGCTTCCTTGATATAAGCCAACATCGGCGCATGGCTGAACCACACAACAAAGGTTAAAAAGAAAGCAAACCAGGACAAATGCAACAGGCGGATTCTGGGCTCGGCCAGATCCAGTAGGTTCAGCTTATTAGAGGACATACCGCACACTCCGGGCATCAATACAAAACTGATAAGCCAGAGGCAAAGCTTATGCCAAGTATTTAAAACACTTTTAAATCAGACAGTTGCAACCAATCCAAGACCGCAAGCCCCAGATGAGTGCACAAAAACAGGGAGGCCCGGAGCCTCTGCGCACAGTGCCGTGACCTCTGCCGCACACAATGCACCAAAAAAGCGCATCATTATGGGGCATTCTCTCCGCCCGCAGCCCCAACAATCCTAATGGCGCTATAAAAAACCATATTTTTCAATGGGTTGTCATATTCCCTAAAGACTGGCACAGGCCTTGCAATACCCAGCGCAACATCTGCTGTAGCACGAAAGGATAGGGTCATGAGTGCAAAAACACGCCTGGTATTGGTAGGTAACGGTCCCGTAGGGCACCAGTTCCTGGAAAGCATCGTTGAAAGCGGCAAGGCCGATCAGTTCGAGATCACCGTATTCGGTGAAGAACCCCGCCCCGCCTACGACCGCGTTCATCTGACCGCGTGGTTCGAAACCCGTGACGCCAAGTCGCTGAACATGGTGGGTGAAGGCTTCTATGAAAGCAACAACATTACCGTATTCACCGGTCAGCAGGTAACAGCCATTGACCGCGACGCCAAGACCGTAAGCACTGCCTGCGGCAACAGCGTGGCCTACGACCAGCTGGTACTGGCCACCGGCTCCTTCCCTTTTGTGCCGCCGGTACCTGGTCACGACCGCGACAACTGCTTTGTTTACCGCACCATCGAAGACCTGGAAGCGATCACCGAAGCCTCCAAGAATGCCAAAGTCGGCGTGGTGGTGGGCGGTGGCCTGCTTGGCCTGGAGGCTGCCAAGGCACTGAGCGACCTGGACCTGAAGACCCACGTGGTGGAATTCGCACCGCGCCTGATGGCAGTACAGGTAGATGACGGCGGCGGTTCGCTGCTGCGCAAGAAGATTGAAGACCTGGGCGTGGGCGTGCACACCCAGAAGAACACCCAGAACATCGGTGACGGCGACGAGCGCCTGCACAAGATGAGCTTCGCCGACGGCGAAGAGCTGGAAACCGACATCATCGTATTCTCCGCCGGTATCCGTCCGCAGGATGCGCTGGCGCGTCAGAGCGGCCTGGAAATCGGCGAGCGCGGCGGCATCGCCGTCAACAACTACTGCCAGACTTCAGACGAGTCCATCTACGCCATCGGTGAGTGCGCCCTGTGGGGCGGCCGTATCTTCGGCCTGATCGCACCGGGTAACGACATGGCCCGCGTTGCCGCCGACCACCTGCTGGGCGGCACTGAGGACAAGCAGTTCCTGGGCGCCGACATGAGCACCAAGCTGAAGCTGATGGGCGTAGACGTGGCCTCCATCGGCGATGCCCACGCCAACACCCCCGGCGCCAAGTGCTACACCTTTATCGACGAGCAGGCCGAGGTCTACAAGAAGATCGTGGTCAGCGAAGACGGCTCCAAACTGCTGGGCGCGGTGCTGATCGGCGACGCCGATGACTATGGCAACCTGCTGCAGTTTGCGCTGAACGGCATCGAGCTGCCGGAGCACCCGGAAGCGATGATTCTGCCCTCTCTGGACGGCAGCGCCAGCGTTGGCCTGGGCGTGGATGCCCTGCCCGAGAGCGCGCAGATCTGTTCCTGTAACAACGTCTCCAAGGGCGACCTGTGCGCCGCGGTACAGGACGGTGCCCACACCATCGGCGATCTCAAGAGCTGCACCAAGGCCGGCACCAGCTGTGGCGGCTGTAATGCACTGGTGGGTCAGGTGCTGAACGCCGAGCTGGACAAGATGGGCCTGGAAGTGAACACCGACCTCTGTGAGCACTTCCCCTACACCCGCCAGGAAATCTACCACCTGGTGCGCGTGGGCCAGATCAAGAGCTTCGACGAACTGCTGGAAAAACACGGCAAGGGCCACGGCTGCGACATCTGTAAGCCCACCGCCGCCTCCATCCTGGCCAGCTGCTGGAACGACTACATCCTCGAAGCCGAGCACGCCGGCCTGCAGGACACCAACGACCGCATGCTCGCCAACATGCAGAAAAACGGCACCTACTCCATCGTGCCGCGTGTGGCCGGCGGTGAGATCACCCCCGATGCCCTGATCGTACTCGGCGAGGTGGCCAAGAAGTACAACCTCTACACCAAGATCACCGGCGGCCAGCGCATCGACCTGTTCGGCGCCACCGTCGACCAGCTGCCGGTTATCTGGAAGGAGCTGGTGGACGCCGGCTTCGAGTCCGGCCACGCCTACGGCAAGTCGCTGCGTACGGTGAAAAGCTGTGTCGGCTCCACCTGGTGCCGCTACGGCGTGCAGGACAGTGTCGGCGCCGCCATCGACATCGAGAACCGCTACAAGGGCCTGCGCTCGCCGCACAAACTGAAAATGGCCGTCTCTGGCTGTACCCGCGAGTGCGCCGAGGCCCAGAGCAAAGACGTGGGCGTGATCGCCACCGAGAAGGGCTGGAACCTGTACGTGTGCGGCAACGGCGGCATGAAGCCGCGCCACGCCGACCTGTTCGCCTCGGACATCGACACCGAGACCCTGATCAAGTACATCGACCGCTTCCTGATGTTCTACGTGCGCACCGCCGACCGCCTGCAGCGCACCAGCGTGTGGATGGACAACCTGGAAGGCGGCCTCGAGTACCTGCAGGACGTGATCTTCAACGACTCGCTGGGCATCGCCGAGGAACTGGAAGCCGAAATGGCCCACGTCATCGGCACCTACCAGTGCGAGTGGAAGACCACGATCGAGAACGAAGACAAGGTCAAGATGTTCCGCAGCTTCGTCAACAGCGACAAGGGCGACGACAACGTGGTGTTCGTGCAGGAGCGCGGCCAGATCCGTCCCGCCACCGAGGCCGAAAAGGAACTGGGTGAAAACCTGATCGCAGTCGCCTGATTACTGCGACCCTTGATCACCGCGGCATACACGCCGCTGGACCCAACGTGAACAGCCGGTGTGCGTCGCAAGGCGCCCCCGGCGGAGCAAAAGAGATGACAGAGGAACAAGAGATGTCCTGGACCACCGTTTGCACACTCTCAGACATCCCCCCCAACGCCGGGGTTGCCGCCCTGGTTGGCGGCAAGCAAATCGCCATCTTCAAGGTTGGTGACGAAGTCTTCGCTATCGACAACTTTGACCCCTGCAGCGGCGCCTACGTTCTGTCGCGCGGCATCGTCGGCTCCATCGACGGCGAGCTGGTGGTGGCCTCTCCGATCTACAAGCAGCACTTCGCACTGGCCACCGGCGTGTGCCTGGAAGAAGCTGATAGCAGCGTCACCGCCTACCACACCCGCGTCGAGGGCAACGCCGTGCAGGTGAGCCTGGCCGAGCAAGCCGCAGCCTGATTTACCCTCTCCCCCCCGGCCGGTCACAGTTTTTCGGAACTGTGGCCGGCCAACCTATTTCAACGCAAAACGCTTGACGGAAGACGGGAGACGCAAAGGCCAATCGCACTGGCCATGCGCCGCGCTTGAGTCAGCCTACCGTCCTTTTCGCTCTACTCTGTGGCCCTCTGTGAGTTCTGTGGTGAACCGCTTTTGCGTTTTCCGTCTCCCGTCCAGCGTTTAGCGCTTCATAGCATTTGCCCCCTGCTTTCCTAACATCACTGTAATCCTTGTGGCCGCAATCGCTATTGGTCGCCACCGGGCTGTTTCGCCATAATCCGCGGCAAGCCATAACAATTACAGGGTCGCCGTCCATGTCAGATTCCAAGCCGCAGATGTTCTCCAAAGAACAGGAACCCACCGCCATCCGTTTCATGCAGCGCATGAGCCGCATCCAGGCCTGGGTATTCAAAAAGTCCGGCGGGCGCTTGATGCGCTCCTTTTTCTTCATGGCGCCGGTGGGCATTCTCACCAGCAAGGGGCGCAAGTCCGGCCAGTGGCGCGAAGCCTGCCTGGTCTACGGCCAGGTCGATGACAAGGTCGTGTTAATTGCCTCCAAGGCGGGCTGCTCCGGTCACCCGGCGTGGTACTACAACCTCAAGGCCAACCCCCAGTGCCGCATGCAGCTTGGCCGCAAGCCCGTCGACATGGTGGCGCGGGAAGCCGAGGGCGAGGAAAAGACGCTCTACTGGGAAAAAATGCAGCAGATCTACAAGGGCTTTAACGATTACCAGCAGCGCGCCTCACTGGTCAGCGGCCGTACCATTCCGCTGCTGATACTGGAACCCGCCACCACCGCCTAATCAGACCCAGCCCCCTGTAGGTGCGACTTTAGTCGCACACGGCGCCAGAAGAACGCAATGTCTCTGCGCAGTCATGTGCGAATAAATTCGCACCTACAACAGCAGTAAACGCCCGCGGGCAAAAGTCAGAGTAAGTCGCGTAATGGCGGTGCGCGCGGCACACCCTACGGCGCTTTGTAGGTGCGACTTTTGTCGCACAATGGCCCGGCACAATGCTGCGATTCGTATGCAGCTTGTGCGACTGAAGTCGCACCTACAAAATGCGGCAAAATATCAGGGTTAATCACGCGGTAGCGGCGCGCCCTACATAGCGCAGCCCCCGCATTAGCGTCTTCCGTCTCCCGTCCAGCATCTCCCGCTCACAACACCGGCGCAATCACCAGACTGACAATCGCCATCACGTTGATCAGGATGTTCATCGACGGCCCCGAGGTGTCCTTGAAGGGATCGCCCACGGTATCACCCACCACGGTGGCGGCGTGTACCGCCGAGCCCTTGCCGCCATGGTTGCCCTTCTCCACGTATTTCTTGGCGTTGTCCCAGGCGCCGCCGGCATTGGCCATGGTCAGCGCCAGCAGCACGCAGCCCAGCAACCCGCCGCCGAGCATGCCACCCAACGCCTGCGGACCAATGCCAAAACCCACCAGCGGCGGCGCCGCCACCGCGATCACCCCGGGCAACACCATGCGCTTGAGCGCGGCGCGGGTGGCGATGTCGATGCAGCGGGCGTTGTCGGGCTCGGCGGTGCCTTCCAGCAGGCCGCTGATCTCGCGAAACTGGCGGCGAATTTCCTGGATCATCTCGAAGGCAGCGTCGCCCACCGCGGTCATGGTGATGGAAGCAATCAGAAACGGCAGCACGCCGCCAATAAACAGGCCGATCAGTACCTTGGGCTCGCCCAGGTGCAGCACAAAGTTCGGATCCTTGTGCTGCATCACCTCGACAAAGGCAGCGATGATGGCCAGCGCCGCCAGCGCCGCGGCACCGATGGCGAAGCCCTTGCCGATGGCCGCGGTGGTGTTACCCAGCTCGTCCAGCGAGTCGGTGATTTTGCGAGTGTCCTCGCCGAGACCTCCCATTTCGGCAATGCCGCCGGCATTGTCGGCCACCGGGCCGTAGGCGTCGATGGCCATGGTCATGCCCACCGTGGACAGCATGCCCACCGCAGCGATGGCAACGCCGTAGAGGCCCACCATTTCTGTGGATACAAAGATGATGGCGCTGATGGTGAGAATCGGCACCAGCACCGACTGCATGCCCACCGCCAGGCCGGTGATCATCACCGTGGCGGCCCCGGTCTCACCCGCCAGGGCAATCTTGCGCACCGGCGCGGCCGAGGTGTAGTACTCGGTGACCAGGCCGATGACGATGCCACCGACGGCGCCGGTGAGCACCGCGTACCACACCCGCAAGTCGATCCCCAAACCCTGCACCAAGGCCGCGGCTGCCACCATAAACAGCAGCGCCGCCGACAGCGTGCCGATGCGCAGCGCCACCTCTGGCGAGCGGTTGGACATGGCGCTGACCAGGCCAATGCTGACGATGCTGCACAGCAGCCCGGTGGCCGCCAGCGCCAGCGGCAGGAACATCAGCGCCGGCTGCTCACCCAGGGCGCTGAGGCCGAGGGTGGAGGCGATGGCGATGGCAGCAATCATGGAGCCACAGTAGGACTCGAAGATGTCAGAGCCCATGCCGGCGACATCGCCGACGTTATCCCCCACGTTGTCGGCGATCACCCCCGGGTTGCGCGGGTCGTCCTCGGGAATGCCCGCCTCCACCTTGCCCACAAGGTCGGCGCCAACGTCGGCGCTCTTGGTGTAAATGCCGCCACCGACACGGGAAAACAGCGCCACCGTGGAGGCGCCCATGCCAAAACCGTGGATATAGTGGGCGGTGGCGGGGTCTCCGCCGAAATACCAGTACAGCGAGCCCAGCCCCAGCAGCCCCAGCGAGGCCACGCACAGGCCCATGATGGAACCCCCGAAAAAGGCCACCGTCAGCGCCGCCGCCGCGCCTTGGTCGTGGGCCGCCGCGGTGGTGCGCACATTGGCGCGGGTAGCGGTAAACATGCCGATATAGCCCGCCAGCGCCGACGACAGCGCGCCGGCGGCAAAGGCCAGCGCGGTCTTGGGCCCCAGCCCTGGGGTCAGCGTCAGTACCACCAGCAGCACCGCCGCGAAGATAGCCAGGGTGAGGTATTCGCGGTGCATAAAAACCATGGCACCCTCGTGAATGGCCTCGGCAATCTTCTGGATCTTGTCGTTACCGGCCGGAAAGCGCTGGACCAGCCCGTAGATCACAAACGCACAGAACAGCCCCACCACACCCACCAGCGGTGGCAATAGCAGATAAGCCTTCATGGATAGGATCCCCGCAAGTCAGTGTTCACTTCCATAATTGTTATGTCGCGCGGCCTTGTTATAAGCGCAGCTTATATTCCTATAGCAGCAGATCGGCGATAGCGCGAGCCACGGCCTCCTTCTCGCCACCGGCCACAGCGGGTATAATGCCGCTTTTTTCGCCAAGCCGCCGGCCGCGCCACCGCGCTGTCCAGCGGTCTTTCAAACGATTAGCCACCTGCAAGCAGAGGAAATCCATGAGCCTGAACAAAGTGCCCAGCGGCAAGAACGTGCCCGACGAAATCAATGTCATCATCGAAATCCCGGCCCACGCCGACCCCATCAAGTACGAGGTCGACAAGGACTCCGGCGCGATTTTCGTCGACCGTTTCATGGCCACCTGCATGCACTACCCCTGCAACTACGGCTACGTGCCCCACACCCTGTCTGAAGACGGCGACCCCGTCGACGTGCTGGTGCCGACCCCATTCCCGCTGCTGGCCGGCTCCGTGATCCGCTGCCGCCCGGTTGGCGTGCTGAAGATGAGCGACGAGTCCGGCGTTGACGCCAAACTGATCGCGGTTCCCGTCACCAAACTGACCCCGATCTACAAAGACGTCGAGACCACCGAGGACCTGCCCGAGCTGCTGCGCAACCAGATCCAGCACTTCTTCGAGCACTACAAGGACCTCGAGCCCGGTAAGTGGGTCAAGGTAGACGCCTGGGACGGCGCCGAAGCCGCCAAGCAGGAGATCGTAGATAGCGTCAAGCGCTTTGACGAAAGCGAAGAAAAGCCCGCTTTCTGATCTCGCCCCTGCAGCGGAGCGCGTCCGCGCTCCGCTGCTAGCTCCCTTTCTCGCCTCTCCCTCGTTGAAAACCCGCATTGACGCACCCGCTGCAGGGTTCATACTTTGCGGAAAGCTCCTTTGCCAATCCCTGCAAGGAGGTCGAGATGAGTCAGCGTTTCCCCTTCGGCTACCCCTTCGGCTGGTTTCACGTCGCCTACAGCCACGAATTAGCCGCTGGCAGCTCCCGCGCCATTCACTTTTTCGGCCAGGACATGGTACTGTTTCGCACCGACAGCGGCCGCGCCTGCGTGCTGGACGCCTACTGCATTCACCTCGGCGCCCACCTGGGCCACGGCATTCACGGCCACCGAGATCAGGGCGGTGAAATCCGCGGCGACACTATCGTCTGCCCCTTCCACGGCTGGCGCTACGACGGCGACGGCTACTGTGTGGAGGTGCCCTACGCCAAGAACATGCCGCCCAAGCTGAAAGACAAGCCCTGCCTCAAGGCCTGGCCGGTGAGTGAAAAAAACGGCATTGTCTGGCTGTGGTACCACCCCCGCGGCGAGGCGCCGCTGTGGCAGGTGGCGGATATCCCCGAAGCCAACTCCAGCGAGTGGAGCGAGATGGACATCCACCGCTGGGCCATTCGCACCCACACCCAGGAAATGGCCGAAAACGGCTCCGACCCGGTCCACTTTCGCTATGTGCACGGCACCGCCGACGTGCCCGACCCGCAGTACATGGAATACACCGGCCACGAGTACAAGGCCGAGACCTTCAATGTGCTGGATACCCCCAAGGGCCAGGTCACCAGCGTGTTCAGCATCTACAACAACGGCCCCGGCCAGGCGGTGTCCACCTTCTCCGGGCTGTGCGACACCCTGCTGCAGGCCTGCGTCACCCCCATCGACGAGGAGCTGGTGGCGGTCAATTTCGCCTTTCAGCAGAAGCGCGACGCCGAGGCCGCCAAGACCAATCTCGGCAAGGCGCTGATCGCCGACATCTGCCGCCAGGTGGACGAGGACCGGGTGATCTGGGAGCACAAGAAATACCAGGAAAAACCCATTCTCTGCGACGGCGATGGCCCCATCGCCAAGTTTCGCAAATGGTACAGCCAGTTTTACGCCGACTGAGGCGGGCACCGCGGGTCGCGGCGCTGCTGGCAGCGCTGTGGTTGCCGG
>JBFHRT010000002.1:0-27126 GCA_041591575.1 Spongiibacteraceae bacterium | reverse complement strand
GCCGGCACCTCCGAAGTGATGAAGCTGATCATCGGCCGCGAAGTGTTCTCGGACAAGTTTGTGCCGTTTATTGATCGCGGCTAGACGCTGGACGGAAGACGGGAGACGCAAAAGCGGTGCGCGCGGCGCACCCCAATGCCATTAACTTAGCGACGTAGGTCCGCATAAGCTTGCGTTGCGGACGTTCGCCGGAAACGCTAATAGCGCTTATTCCGGCCTACAGCAGGGATCGGTGCCGCAATCGACAAGATGAAAGTCGCAGAGAGCGCCTTAAGTTAATGGCATTGCGGCGCACCCTACGCCACAACTCGATTGTAGGCCGGCATAAGTGCTTTTCAGCGTTGCCGGCAAACTTGACTAACTTTGTAAGTGCGGCTTCAGCCGCACATAACCAGAAAATGACAGGAGAGGATTCAAACATGGAACTTCAAGGTAAAGTAGCAGTAGTCACCGGCGGTGCCTCCGGCCTGGGCGAGGCCACCGTGCGTGCCTATATCGCCAAGGGCGCCAAGGTCGCCATCTTTGATATGAACGAAGACCGCGGCGCCAGCCTGGTCGACGAGCTCGGCGCGGACAAGCTGGCCTTCTTCAAGGTCAATGTCGCCGAAGAAGAATCGGTGCAGACCGCGGTCAACTCGGTAGTGGAGCAGTTCGGCGCCATCCATATCTGCAACAACTACGCCGGCATCGGCAATGCCATGAAGACGCTGAGTAAGAACGGCCCCTTCCCGCTCGACGCCTACCAGCTGATCATCAACGTCAACCTGATTGGCACTTTCAACGTCGCCCGTCTGGTGGCTGAGCAGATGGCAAAGAATGAGCCCATTAACGCCGATGGCGGCCGCGGCGTGATCATCAACACCGCTTCGGTAGCGGCCTACGAGGGCCAGGTGGGTCAGGTGGCCTACAGCGCCTCCAAGGGCGGCGTGGTCGGCATGACTCTGCCAATGGCCCGCGATCTGGCCAGCTACGGCATCCGCGTTAACACCATCGTGCCGGGCCTGATCCACACGCCGCTGTTCGAGACGCTGCCGGAAGAGGCCTACAAGTCGCTGGAAGCCAGCGTGGTCTATCCCCAGCGCCTGGGTCGCCCGGCCGAGATCGCTCATCTGTCGGTGATGATTGCCGAGAACGACTACATGAACGGTGAGTGCATCCGCCTGGACGGCGCCATTCGCATGCAGCCGCGCTAAGGCGCTAAACGCTGGACGGGAGACGGGAGACGCACAACCTTGTAGGTGCGAATTCATTCGCACAGGGCGTTTCCCGATCTCTGTAGGAATAGCTAGTAGGAGTAACCCATGGGACCGTTAGCAGGGCTCAGGATAATTGAACTGGAAGGCCTTGGCCCCGCGCCCTTTGCCGGCATGATGCTGGCCGATATGGGCGCCGAAGTGATTTCCATCACCCGCAAGTCGGCATCACGGGAGCGTGCGGCGCAGATCAGCGAGCGCGGCAAGAAATCTGTCGCCCTCAACCTGAAATCCGCCGAGGGCATCGAGGCGGTGCTGAAGCTGTGCGAGAGCGCCGATGCCTTGATTGAGGGCTTTCGCCCCGGTGTCGCCGAGCGGCTGGGTATCGGTCCCGAGCACTGCCAGGCGTCCAACCCGAAGCTGGTCTACGGCCGCATGACCGGCTGGGGCCAGACCGGCCCGCTGGCTCAGGCCGCCGGCCACGACATGAACTACATCTCGCTGTCCGGCGCCCAGCACGCCATCGGCCGCGCCGGTGAAAAACCGGTGCCGCCGCTGAACCTGGTGGGCGACTTTGGCGGCGGCGGCATGTTCCTGGCCTTCGGCGTGATGTGCGCCATCCACGAAGCCGCCCACTCCGGCAAAGGCCAGGTGGTGGATGTTTCCATGGTCGAGGGCTCGGCGGCACTGATGCACATGATGTATGCCTTCTTCGCGCAGGGCATGTGGAAGGATGAGCGCGGCAGCAATATGCTCGACGGCGCTGCCCACTTTTACGACACCTACGAGACCAGCGACGGCAAATACGTCTCTATCGGTTCCATCGAGCCGCAGTTCTATCAGCTGCTGATCGAGCTGGCAGAGCTCGACCAGGAAGCGTTCGCACCGCAGATGGATGCGACCCAGTGGCCGGCGCTAAAAGAAAAACTGGCCGCTGTCATCAAAACTAAAAGCCGCGACGAGTGGTGCGCCATCATGGAGGGAACCGACGTGTGCTTCGCGCCGGTGCTGTCTATGTCCGAGGCGCCGCAGCATCCCCACAATGTCGAGCGCGGCAGTTTTATCGAGCTGGGCGGCGTCGTACAGCCGGCACCGGCCCCCAAATTCAATCGCACGCCGCCGGCAGTGCAGCATCCACCGCACCAGGCTGGCGCCGACACCGAAGCGGTGCTGGCAACGGTCGGCTACGACAGCGAGACGCTGGCCCGGCTGCGCGAGCAGGGAGTACTGAGCTAATGAGCCAATTTGAAACCCTTGTCTATGAAACCAGCGGCCATGTCGCCAGCATCCTGCTGAACCGCCCCAACTCGCTCAATGCCTTCAATGTGAAGATGCGGGCGGAACTGCTGGAGGCGTTTACCGAAGTGGATACCGACGCCAATGTGCGCGTGGTGATCCTCGGCTCCACCGGCAAGGCCTTTTCCTCCGGCGCCGACCTGGCCGACGGCCTGGGCGAGCAGAAGACGGTGGAAGACCAGATCATGAAAGAGTACGCGCCGGTTCTGGAAAAAATCGCCGCGCTCAACAAGCCGGTGATTGCCGCCGTGCCCGGGGTAATGGCGGGCATCGGCGCCGCCTTTGCCATGAACTGCGACCTGATGGTGATGGCCGACACCGGCAGCATGCTGATGGCCTTCAGCAACATCGGTCTGGTGCCCGACGGCGGTGCCAGCTGGCAGCTGCTGCGCTACCTGGGTTACCAGCGTGCCTACCAGCTGATCGCCGAGGGCGGTCGCCTCAGTGCCCACGAGTGCCTGGAAGCCGGTATCGCCAACAAGCTGGCGCCCGCCGAACAGGTGCTGGAAACCGCCCAGCGTTGGGCAGAAGAGCTGGCCCAGCGCGCACCCATCGCCCTGCGCGAAGCCAAGCAGGTGCTGCGCGGCGTCGCCGGACTCGATTATGCCGGCGCGGTGGCGCTGGAGGCGAAAACCCAGAACACCTGCCTCAGCACCCGCGACGCCATGGAGGCCATGCAGGCCTTTATGGAGAAGCGCAAGCCGGTGTTTAAGGGCGTGTAACGCTGGACGCTTGACGGGAGACGGGAGACGCTTGAAAGCGGTCGGAGGTCAGAAGTACCCAAAGCACTCGCTGCGCTCGCGGGGCAGGCTCTCTGACGTCGGACGTAAAAAGGCAAAAGCAAAAAGCAAAACGCGCGCACCGCCTTGCTCCCCCTCCCGCTGGGAGGGGGCTGGGGGGTGGGGCCGCGGTCATGAGGCGAAGCGCCACGGCACAGCGCGGGGAGGAGAAACCATGCACGCCAAATTTAGCGACGAAGAACTGGCCTTTCGCGACGAGGTGCGTGCTTTTCTGCACGACAACTTCGACGCCGAACTGGCCACACGCATCAGCAATCCGGCCACCTATAAGGCAGCCACTATTGAGTGGCAGAAAAAACGTTACGATCGCGGTTGGGTCACGCCGGGCTGGCCGGAGGAATACGGCGGCTGCGGCTGGAGCGACACCCAGAAGTACATCTTCGACTGCGAACTGGCTGCCATTGGTGCCCCCGATGTGCCGCCCTTCGGCGTCAAGATGGTGGGGCCGGTGATCTACACCTTCGGCAGCGAGGAGCAGAAACAGCGCTTCCTGCCCGGCATCCTCTCCGGTGATACCTGGTGGTGCCAGGGTTACTCCGAGCCCGGCGCCGGTTCCGACCTGGCGGCGCTGCAGACCCGCGCCGAGCGCGACGGCGACGAGTATGTGATCAACGGCACCAAGATCTGGACCACCTACGCCCAGCACGCCGACTGGATGTTCGCGCTGGTGCGCACCGACAACAGCGGCAAGCCCCAGCAGGGCATCAGCTTTGTGCTGATCGACATGAAATCCCCGGGCATCAGCGTGTCGCCCATCATCTCCATCGACGACGAGCACCACCTCAACGAGGTCAGCTTCGACAATGTGCGGGTGCCGGTGGCCAACCGCATCGGCGAGGAGCATCAGGGCTGGACCTACGCCAAGGCGCTGCTGACCCACGAGCGCACCGCGCTGTCCGGCATCGGCTACTGCAAGCAGACCCTGGCCCGCATCCGTCGCTATGCTGCTGAAGAGAACGACGGCGGCCGCCCACTGCTGGCCGATCCTGATTTCCAGGCGCGCCTGGCCGACATTGAGATGGAGCTGATGGCGCTGGAATTCACCGAGCTGCGGGTACTGGCCACGGTGGCCAGCGGCGGTGCTCCCGGCATGGAATCCTCCCTGCTTAAACTCAAGGGCACCGAGCTGCAGCAGGCGGTGCAGAGTTTGCTGTTTGATGTCGCCGGTCTCTACGGAGCGGCAATACCCGGCGAAAGCGGTATCGAAGCGCTGGGCCACGACTACGGCGATCACGCCCGCCGAGAGTATATGTTCGGCCGCGCCTGCACCATCTATGGCGGCAGCAACGAAGTGCAGAAAAACATCATCGCCAAATTCGGTCTGGGTTTGTAGGAGGAGCGCATGGATTTTTCACTGAGTGAGGAGCAGCAGCTGCTCAAAGACAGCGTCGATAAATATATTGCCGAGCGCTACGACTACGAGACCCGCCGCCAGTATCTGGCCGAACAACAGGGGTTCAGTGCGAAAGTTTGGCGCGACTTCGCCGAGCTGGGCTGGCTGACAGTGCCATTACCGGAAGCCTACGGTGGTTTCGGCGGCTCGGTGACGGATACCGCTATTCTGATGGAGGCCTTCGGCCGCGGTCTGGTGGCCGAACCCTACCTGGCCACGGTGCTGCTGGCCGGCCAGCTGATCGCCCGTGGCGATAACGAGGAGCTCAAAGCGCGCTGGCTGGAGCCGATCATGGCCGGTGAGGCACAGGCGGCCTTTGCCTATCAGGAGCGGCACAGCCGCTTTGAGCTCGATCAGATTGCCAGCCGGGCCCAGCGTGAAGGCGACGGCTTTGTGCTGAGTGGCGACAAGGCCCTGGTGTTCAACGGCATGGCCGCCGATGTGCTGATAGTGTCGGCGCAATCGGATTCGGGCATCAGCCTGTTCGCCGTGCCCGCCGATGCCGCGGGCGTGACGCGCCGCGCGTTCCGGCTGATGGACGGCCAGCCGATAGCCAATATCGAGCTGGACCAGGTTCGCGTAGCGGGCGACGCGCTGCTCTGCAGCGAGGGCCAGGCACTGGCGCTGATACAGTCAGTCATTGACGAGGCCACCGTGGCCATTGCCGCCGAGGCGGTGGGCGCCATGGATTACCTGGTCAAGGCGACGACGGAGTACGCCAATACCCGTAAACAGTTCGGCCTGCCCATCGGCAAATTCCAGGCGTTGCAGCACCGCATGGTCGACATGTATATGGCCACCGAACAGTGCCGCTCGCTGCTGGTGCGCGCCCTGTGTTCGGTGTCGGAAAAAGAACAACAGGCGCCCCAGGACATTGCCGCGCTCAAGGCCATGGTTGGAAAATACGGTCGACAGGTGGCCGAAGAAGCGGTGCAGCTGCACGGCGGTATGGGGGTTACTGACGAACTGAATATCGGCGGCTATCTCAAGCGTTTAATGCAGATTGACATGCTGTTCGGCGACAGCCGCTGGCAGCGCCGTCGTTTTTGCGAGTTACGCTATGCAGAGTCTGCCTAGCGCTGTAGATTGGTTGCTCTGTAGGTGCGACTTTAGTCGCACAAAACAGCAAAACGCTACTGTCGCGGTGAGTACTGCGAAATCGTGCAGGCTGTACCCCACGCACCGGATCCGAATTACATAACGAAAAGGATGCCAGCATGTTTGATAACTTCACCGATTACGTTGCCTTCCAGGCCCGTATGCGCCCGCAGAACCTGTTCGGCAGCGATGCCCACCAGAGCCTGAACTACGACGAGGCTTGGGCCAGAGCCGGTCGCGTTGCCGCGCGCCTGCAGCAGGCTGGATTGGCCAAGGGAGATCGCGCTGCCATTCTCGGTAAAAACTCGGTGGACAACCTGCTGGTATTTCTCGGCTGCGCCCGCGCCGGCGTGGTGCCGGTGGGCATCAACTACCGCCTCACTGCCGACGAAGTTGGCTTTATCGCCGAGGATGCCGGCGCCAAACTGCTGTTTGTTGATGGTGAGTTCGCGCCGCTGCTGGGCGACTATCTCGCCGGCATCCATCAGGTCTGTGTGATCGGTGAACTGGAATCGGCGCAGCCGCTGAACGAGTGGCTGGCGGATGCTGGCGAGCCGCAGCCGGTGGCCATCAGCGGCGATGACGTGCTGTTCCAGATGTACACCAGCGGCACTACGGGGCTGCCGAAGGGCGCGCTGCTTACCCATCGCAATGTCATCAGCAATGCCATCCAGGCGCCGCTGGCCACCGGCCGCGCGCCGCGCGCCGGTGACCGTGGCCTGATCATCGCTCCCACCTTCCACGCCGTCGGCCTGGTGGGCGCGCTGATGGCGCTGTACGGTGGTTGTTCGCTGATCATCCACAGCGACTACGACCCGGTGGGCATGATTGAAACCCTGTCCAAGGAAAACATCACCTCGGTGGCGGTGGTGCCGGTGATGTTGCAGTTCTCCTTGGCCTGCGTGCCCAATATCAAAGACTACGATTTCTCCAGCCTCAAGTGGATCAACTACGGCGCCTCGCCCATTTCCGCGGAATTGCTCAAGCAGTGCATCGACATTTTCGGCTGCGAGTTCTACCAGGGCTACGGCCAGACCGAGGCCACCACGGCGCTGACCTTCCTCACCGCAGACGATCACCTGCGCGCACTGAAAGACAAGCCCGAACTGCTGCGCTCCTGCGGCCGCCCGGTGTTCGGCACCGAGCTGCGTATCGTCGACGATCAGGGCAATGACCTGCCCGCGGGCGAGGTGGGCGAGATCCTGGCGCGCGGCCCGCAGATCATGAAGGGCTACTGGAATCGCGAGGAAGCCACCGCCAAGACCATCGTCGACGGCTGGCTGCACACCGGCGATGCCGGCTGCCTGGATGAAGAGGGCTACCTCTACCTCAAGGACCGGGTCAAAGACCTGATCATTTCCGGCGGCGAGAACATCTACCCCGCAGAAATCGAAAATGTGCTGATGTCCCACCCCAAGATTGCCGACGCTGCGGTGATCGGCGTTCCCGACGACAAATGGGGCGAGGTGCCACTGGCAGTGCTGGTGGCGGGCGAGGGCGGCGAGATCGACCTGGCCGAGCTGACCCGCCACTGCCGCGAAAAGCTGGCCGGCTTCAAGGTGCCCAAACATCTGGAATATATCGCCATGCTGCCGCGCAATCCCAGTGGCAAGATCCTGAAAAAGGATCTGCGCGCAGCCATCGTACCCAAGTACAGCACCGAGACCGCGTAAGCAATCATTGCTGCGGTCCGCGGTCCGCGGCACGGATTCCGGCCTTCGCCGCAATAACCTGGTACGTACGCACCCACGCCGTCACCCCAGACGCGCTGTTTGCGATCTGGGGTCCAGGTACTTCGGTATCGCAGTTCGCGTAGGTCGGCATAAGCGCAGCGCGCGTTGCCGACACTGCGCCGCGTTCCGAGTCTGCGGCAAATGCCGGAAACGCGCTGAGCGCTTATTCCGGCCTACGCCGTCTGACTTCAGACGTCCGGCCGGCTGTTAGCGTCTCCCGTCAAGCATCCAGCGTGATAGAAGGAGGTCTGCCATGAGCAAACAGGTCCACACCTACTGCCGTATCTGCGAACCCGCCTGCGGCCTGCTGGCCGAGGTGGCGGGTGAGGGCGCCGACGCAGAGGTAGTGCGTATCCTGCCGGACCGGGAGCACCCCGGCACCGGCGGCTTTGCCTGTCACAAAGGGCTGAAGTTCAGCGAAGTGCACACGGATCCCTCGCGCCTAAACGCGCCGCTAAAACGCATCAGCGCCGCCGGTGAGCTGCCGGCGCAGTTCAGTGAAATCGGCTGGGACCACGCGCTGGAAGGCATCGGCGCGCGCCTGCAAGCCATTCGCGAACGTCACGGCGGCAGCGCCATCGCCGGCTTCATGGGCAACCCCACCGCCTTTAACAGCAGCGCCGCGCAGGCGGTGCCGGGCTTTTTCAAAAAACTGGGTGCACGTTTTTTCAGCTCCGCCACCCAGGACTGCTCCAACAAGTTTGCCGCCAGCGAGGCGGTGTATGGCACCGCCAATCTGCATCCGACTCCAGATCTGGATCACAGCGATTATTTCCTTTGTCTTGGGGAAAATCCGCGTGTGTCGCACATGAGTTTTATCTCGCTGGCGGACCCGGTACAGGCGCTGCGCGGCATCGTGGCTCGCGGCGGTCGCGTATTGCATGTCAATCCGCGGCGCACCGAATCGGTGACCCCGGCCACCGGCGACTGGCTGCCCATTCGCCCCGATACCGACCTGTATTTGCTGGCGGCGCTGATTCACGAAATCGACCGACTGGGTCGCTTCGACAACGAGGTGCTGGCGCGCCATGGCCGTCGCGTCGAGGAGCTGCGTGCCTTCGTCGCCCGCTACCCGGCCGAGCGTGTCGCCGCGGTTACCGGTATCGCCGCCGAGGATATCCGCCGCATTGCCGATGACTTCAGCGCCGCGACTGCGGCCTCGTTGCACATGTCTACCGGCGTTAACATGGGGCGCCAGGGTACCCTGTGCTACTGGCTGCTGCAGATGCTGAGCCTGGTCACCGGCAACCTCGGCCGCCGCGGCGGCAATATCTATTCGCCCGGCTTTTTCCCTACCGCCGGCTTCGGTCGCGCCAAAGTGCGGGGCGATGCTGCCCGCATCGACTGGTTCGACGGTCCGCAGGGGCCACTGCGCGAAATCACCGGCACGCTGCCCGGCAACCTGCTGGCAGACTTTATCGAGCAGGACGAGAACCCCATACGTGCGCTGGTGATCGTCGCCGGAAACCCGCTGCTGTCGGTGGGTGGTGAAGCGCGCCTGCGCGCGGCCTTTCCCAAACTGGAGCTGCTGGTGGTGCTGGACCTGTACCGTAACGCCAGCGGTGAATACGCCGATTACCTGTTGCCAATGGCAGACTGGCTGGAGCGCGAGGATATCAATTCGCTGGGACTGGGGCTGCAGCCGCGGCCCTGGGTCCAGCTGGCGCCCGCGGTGGTGGCTCCCAAATTTCAGCGCCGCCAGGAGTGGTGGGTACTGGCGCGGCTGGAACAGCTGATGGGGCTGCCGTCGCTGCTAGATAGCGACAACCCCGACCCGCTGGCCGGCACGGACAAACTGCTGGCTGCGAGTGGTCTGTCGCTGGAACAGTTGCGGGGTGAGCCTGGCGGGCGCACTGCGCTGCCTCTGGCGGCGCCGGAGGTGCTGTACAGCAAGGGCGTACAGCTGCCTGATGGTCGCATCGACTGCTGCCCGCCGGTTTTCGCCGAGGCGATGGCGCGGGCAGAGGACTTGTTTGTCGAGCTGGCAGCGGAGCCGCAGAACCAGCTCAAGCTGATCAACCTACGCACCCACTACATGCACAACAGCTGGCTGCACAATGTCGAGCGCCTCAAGCGCGCGCAGCAGCGCGACAACCCGCTGCACATGGCGCCGGCCGATGCCGAGGCCCGCGGGCTGGCCGATGGCGACGCCCTGGTTGTGGAAAATACTAACGGGTCGATAGAGGCGCGCGTGCGCATTGATGCCAGCCTGCGCACCGGGGTGGTGGCCATGAGCCACGGCTGGGGTAATGCGCACACTCCGGGCATGCCCGTGGCCCAGCGCCACCCCGGAAGCAACGTCAACCGGCTGCTGCCCAGCGGCATTGACAGCTATGAAAAGCTCAGCAATCAAGCGGTTATGACAGGCATAGCGGTTTCGCTGCGCGCCGCTGACTGATGCTGCCCCCGCTGTGCTGTTACTGCCTGAAGCGCGGTATTACACTGCGGGAGTGGAGGGCGCCCGATGGACGTGTATGTCGAATATCAATTCGACCAGCCAGCGCGCCGCGTGTGGTCGCATTGCGGTAATTTCCGCAGCGTCGCTGCACTGGGAAATACCTTCTCCCTCATTGAAGTAGAGGGCGAGGGGGTGGGGATGCTGCGCAAACTCTATCGCACTGAGGGCGGCGCTCCAGACGTGCAGCGCCTGGATATGCTGGATGACGACAGCATGACACTGGGCGGCACGCTGATTCAGCCCACCTTTCTTGACGCCTCCGAATTCCAATTCCGCTATACCATCGTTCCGCTGGCGAAAGACCGCTGCAAGTTCGCTATGACCTGGTCACTGACGCTACCTGCCGGGGCCTGCGAAGACGATTATTCGCAGGTGCTCACCGGCTGGACGCAGGCCTCAATGCAGCGCCTGGATCGTTACATGGCGTTGCGCGACCAGCAACGTAGCCAGTTGTCGTAAGCTGTCGTCAATGCACATACGGTGACGTGGATTCGCAAGACCGTCCGGTGGTGATCGGCGAAGGTAGGGATTGCTGGAAGCGCTGCCTCCCAATAACGCTAAGCTGAGGCAGTAGCTGATGACCCGATTAACCACATTGCCTCTTGGGAGTTCCGACATGCCAAAATTTATCCGGACGTTGCTGCACCGTCTTTACCTGGCGGTAATGCTGGTGCCCTTCAAGTTGATGCCCTCTCGCGCTTACCTGGCTTTTTCCGGTGAGGGCAGCACCGCCCAACTGTGCAAACACATCGCCGGCCTCGGCGCAAAGCGCGTGCTGGTCGTGACCGACAAGCCGCTGGTGGAATTGGGCCTGGTGGGCAGGGCGACCGACTCCCTGCGCGATCATGGCGTGGAAACCGTGGTCTACGACGGCATCCTGCCAGACCCCACATTCAGCATGGTGGAGGCGGGCTTGGCGCTGCAGCGTCAGCACCAGTGTGACGCAGTGCTGGCCATGGGTGGAGGCTCTTCCATCGATACCGCCAAGACCATCGCTGCGGCGGCTGCCAATGGCGGCGATGCACGCAAACTGGTGGGCTATTTCAAGGTAAAAGCGGCGGCGCTGCCGTTGTACGCCATTCCCACTACCGCCGGTACCGGTTCCGAGGTCACCATCGCTGCAATTGTTTCCGATTCCGATACCCACGAGAAATTTATCGTGGCCGATCCCAAGCTGCTGCCGCAGGGCGTGGCGCTGGACCCATCACTGATGACCGGCTTGCCGCCAGCCATTACCGCCGCCACCGGCATAGACGCCCTCACTCACGCGGTGGAAACCTATATCAGCCAATGGGCCACTGATAAAAGCGCCGACTACAGTCGTGCGGCAACGAAAATGATTTTCGAGCACCTGCCCACCGCTTACCGCGACGGCGGCAATATCGCCGCGCGCGAGCAGATGGCGCTGGCCGCTTACTACGCAGGGCTGGCCATCAACGACGCCAGCGTGGGCAATGTCCACGCCATCGCCCACCAGTTTGGCCGCCATTACAGCACCCCCCACGGCCTGGCCAACGCCATTGCCATGCCTCATGTGCTGCGCTTTTCCAAGCGCTCCTCCGCCAGGGGCCTGGCGGAGCTGGCGCAGCTGATCGGCGTCGCCGCTGCAACGGACAGCGTCGATGCAGCCGCCGACAAATTTATCGACGCGGTAAGCGAACTCAACCGCAGCCTGGGTATTCCCGAAACCCTGGACGCGCTCAAGCCCGAAGACGTAGCGGTAATCGCCGTCGATGCCGTTAAGGAAGGCGCAGGTTACCCGGTACCCATTTTGATGAGTCGCAGTGAGTGTGAGGCCATGCTGCGGCAGATGCTGGGAGATTCCGAAGAAGCCGTCGCGGCAAGCCCTCGCTCGGTATAGCAGCGCCACGACCAAGTAGGAGTGAAGCGCGGTGCTTGGCCGCGCTTTGTATCGTTTGGTTCAATTTGCGTCGAGCTCACGCCAATCAACGTAGTAGTCTTGCCCGTAAGCGGTGATTCGGGGAAGAGCGGCGGTAGCAATCACCCGCGACCTGAGTTGGAGTTGTTTTTCGTGAGTATCTTTATTGACTTTATTTGAGTGACGCAATGATCCTATATCGCTTTTGTTGACGAATTTCAGTTTGCGTTATTGTTGACTCGCAAGCTTAATGCTATGCGCAAGCGCGTCAAGAGTCGCTTTGCACGCCTTAGGGCGTGATTGATACGGTTTGTCGGCGATCTATTTAAATGGGGCCATGATAGAATTTATACGGCCCGCTATCCGAAAAGCCAAGCGATTTATAGAATTCAATGGCCTTGGCATTTTGGTTTGCCACTAGCCATGAGGATGGGCTCTGTTTTGAGCTTGATAGCTTGTTTATTAGTCCTTTTCCAATTTTCATTCCTTGGAAAAGAGGGCTTACAAAAATTTCTTGAATGTAGCAGTTTTCGCCACCATGCCACGGATAGCTATAAGCAAATATCGCCCCCGCTAGAGATTGCCGATTTATCGCGACAAAGCATAAGCTCGGATCGAATGAGAAAAACCTTTCTAAATATGCTTGGGCATGGCCTAGCTCCCACTCCTCGTTGTATGGAGGTTGGGCATATGCGTCGGCAAGAATCTTGGCACAAGCTTCTATGTCCGATTTTCTGCAGTTTCTATATTCCATAAGGTGTTCTCACAGCTCACAACGCTTATTCGGCAGTGGCTGCTGTATGTGTGCTTGCTATCCATGCCAGGTTCACAGCGGTTGTGGGACACTATGAATTCCATGATGATCATCAACACGCTACACAATCAGCTTGGGTAACGCTAGCACTGTATCTGTCCCCTTCACTGTGCATACGTTTAATGTATATGCGAGCCAGTAGTTCAGCAAAACCAGGCAGTTCAATATTTATTTCGGTGTGTTTGCAGTGGTCGCGGTTATTTCCAGCTATTTGTATACTCGCCATAAATACAAAAGCCCCGCCCAAGGGCGAGGCTTTTGCATTGCTTTAATTGATCATAGTGACGGCAAGCCGCCCGTGCCGCCGGAACTGCCGCAGGCCTTGCCACCGTTGTAGTCATTGGTTACCACGGTGTTGATCCACAGTTCCAGTAGCGCGGCAGCGTCATCGTGCGCGGTGCTGCGGCCGATGGGTGGCATCTTGGCCTCGACGGTGTTGGCGCGCATGCGGAAGGGCATGATGGATTCTTCCGCCTTGGTGGGCACAATCACGTAGGAGTGGCCGCCACTGCCTTCGGTGCCGGCGGCGGTGGGCGTTTTGCAGATGCCGTAGTTGCCGTTGATCTTGCGCAGGTGGTCCAGATAAAGACCGGTGTTGGAGGCCATGCCCTTGTCGTTGTGACAGTGCTGGCAATTGACTTCCAGGTAAGCGCGCAGGCGCGCCTCGATATCTGCCGGGGAGTCGGCGGGGTGACCGGAGTCTCCCGCAAGGTTGTAGCGGGGCAAGAAAGGTATGCCCGCTACGCGGCGATTGGCGTCCAGTTCGCGCTCTTCAGGCGCGCCGCTCAGCAGGCCGCTATCGATCCAGTGTAGCAATTGGTTGTCGATGGGGACGCCGTCTTGGCCTTTGCCTTTCATAAAGTCGGATTCGGCTTTATAAGCTCGATTTAGGTTGCGCGGTTTGGGGCCGATCGGCGCTGCGCCGGGCAGGGCATCGTCGTTGCCATGGCAGGTGATGCACTGGTTGGCGTGGGGAATGCCATAGCTGTCGGTTGAGCCTTGGTAGGGCGTGCCGCTGTCGGCATCGACGTAATCCCAGTTGGCTGCCGCTTTGCCGCCCTTCATGGACAGGCGCGCGATGCGCTTGCCATCGGTGCCGGTCTCCCAGACATAGGGCAGCCCCACCCAGCGCGCCTGGCCGCTGCTGCTGGCACGCTTGATCAGCAGCCGGGTTTCCACCACGGTTTCGATGCCGGCGCTGTCGTCGCGGAAGGCGAAAGATTTGGCCAGTACGGTGCCCACCGGGAAGTTGAGGGTGACGTTTTCGCCGGTGACGTTGTAGTTTTCATCAACACTGGCTTCCCGGTATACCGCGGATTGGTTCGGCGGCAGGTAGGCTACCCGGTACTTGAGGGCGTGGTCAGAGAACAGCTTGGTGTTGAGCACATAGGGTACGCCACCGCCGCGGGGCAGGCTGCGCGGATCTTCGGCATCGGTGAACAACTGGTAGTGCTGCAGCAGCGGGCAGTTGACGCCCAGAGCTGCGCGGTTGATGTCGTCGCTTGCGGCCTCGCTGGTGCACAGTGCGGCGATTTCTTCGTCGCTGGGCACGTCGTCGGCGCCGCCGCTGGGCACGAAGGGCTCGATCACCACCGGCGCCAGCGGCGCCAGGCTGCGACCGAAGCGCTGTTTGCAGTCATGCACGCTGATGTCGGTTTTGGCCGCCAGGTTGGGTAGATCGGCGGCCGCGGCCATTACGAAGTCGGGGTCGCTGAGCATTTCCGGGCCGCCGCCGAACAGCGGGTCCAGTGCGTCCAGGCCTTCCAGTCCGCGGAAGTTGGCGTAGGGCTGGGACAGTGGGTCGAAGTTGTTGTCGGTGTCGATACACATATACCAGTCGGGCAGGATGCGGTGCGCCATGCCCGGTTCTTCGTCGCCGCTCGCGGCGATGTCCGCGTCGAACTTGTAGGCGTTGTAGCGGCAGTCCGGGTTGGTGTACTGGTTGCCCAGCAGCGGTTTGCCGCGCGCATCTTGCGGGATGGGATCGCCATTTGCCTCCCCGTTTACGGTGGGATAGGGGCAATCGCGGTCCCACTCATCGAGGATGCCGTCCCAGACGATGTGAGCACCGCGGCCATTGTTTTTCAGCCGTACCAGGGTCGGCAGCAGGGTTTCCAGGCCTTCGACGTCTATATCGCCTTCAATGTCCTCTCGGTTTATGGATTTCAGGATGGTTTCGAAATCGGGCGGCGGCGGGTTGCTGCCGGCGTTGACGAAGGTGTTGCCGTGGATGTGCAGGCCCTCGGTGTAGCCGTCCAGTTGGCGGTCGCCCGGTTCATTGCCCAGCCCGATCAGGTTGTAGCTAACGATGATCATGCTGGCGGTGTCGTGGTTTTCGAAGTGGTTGTTGAACACTTCAATCTGGTCGTAGCCCAGGGTGATAAAGCCGCTGCCACGGGGCACGTAGGAGACGAAACCGCCGGCAGCGAAGTTGTACTGGTTGTTGTTGATCGCGCGGTTGCCGTGCATGCGCGAGCGGTCGCCGTACTGGGTCAGGTAGTCGAGATCGTAGATCAGGAAGCCGCCGGTGTTGCACTCGGCGATGTTGTCGATGTACTCGCCGCCGCGCACATTCTCGATTTCAAAGCCCATCACGTTATAGGCGGCGCGGCTGTTCTTGATGATGGCATTGTTGGTCTGGCCGACGTAGATGCCGGCGTCGGAGGCGCCGATGGACTCGGCGTTGTCCACCAGGATGTTGTCCGACTCCACCGGGTAGATACCGTAGCGGCCGCTCTCGGGGCTGACCACGTAGTCCAGCGAGGGCGGGCCGTATTTGTCGCGGGCGGGCAGGGTACAGGCCACCTGCAACTTGCCCTGATAGTCGCCAGCGGTGAGCGGCTGGCCGCCACTGCCCCAGATAGTGCGCACGTTGCGCAGGGTGCCATGGTTGACGCCTTTGAGTTTGATACCGTCGCCGGGAGTGTCGGCCACGGTAAGGTCGCTCACTTCCAGGCCGCGGGAATTGACGGCCAGCAGGCCTTCGGCGGAGTCGCTGTTGGCAAAGGACAGTACGGTGCCGTCCATACCGCAGCCTCTGATGGTGATGTTTTCCACATCCTGCAGCACCAGTGCCGTGTCCATCTCAAAGAAGCCGCAGGAGAACTCGACGATGTCGCCGGGGCGGGCCTCGATCAGTGCAACCAGCGCCTCGGTGCTGGCGTTTTCACCGGGCTCGATAACGAAGCGGCGGCTGTTGCACCAGATACTGGCCTGGTCTTCGCGGCCGGCATCGATCAGCGCGCAGGACAGGTGCTGGCGCGCGGTGCGGGTATCCACCAGTTTGCCGTCGTGGGCCTGCTTGGCGATATAGCTGGCCAGTTCCGGGTTGGCGATGTCGGTTTCGGTGCCGAAGTGGTAGGGGTCGACATCGAAATTGACGGTTTTCAGCGGGTCCTGCGTCAGTGCGGTGCTGTCGAGCTGGATGCCGTTGTCGGCGTCGCCGTCGCGATCCAGTGATTGCAGCAGTCGCGCCAGGTTCACCACGCGCTGGTCGTGGATGTCGCTGCCGAACAGGTCCAGCGGGGTCACGGTGGCGGCGCCGGCAGCGCTGCCCAGCGGAATCTGGCCCAGGGTGAAGCTCAGGGTCTCGCCGGCTTGGTAGCTGAAGCGGCCGCTGGCGTCGGTGAGGCCGCTGCCAGCGCTGCCGTGGTAGCCGAGGCCGCTCACCGGGCTGTCGATGAACTGGCCGCTCTGGGTGGTATTGCCACCGCTGCCGCCGCCGGTGCCGCCACCATTGCCTCCGTCGCTGCCACTGCTGCCGCTGTGGCTGCTACTGCTACTGCTGCTACTGCCGCCGAAACAGCCGCTCAGCACGGCGGCCATGGCGGTTACCGCCAGTCCCCGAGTCCATCGCTGGTATGTCATTGCCTCTCCCCAGACCTGTCGTGTCTTATCGTTGTCATCGGCACCGTTTTTGTTGTTTTGGCTGCGAGGCCGCGGTGCATCGAACATTTCATGCTAGCCGGGGTGGCGGAACGGAGGAATTACCGATTGCGCCAGAAATGCATCATTGTGCGCCAGGCTTGGGTCGCTGAGGTGTCATCGGTTATGCTCGCGGGCGGAGGAAAACTAACAATAACAGGGAGTAATCATGACCATTGACGAGATTATCGATGGCATTCTGCGTCGCGAGGGCGGCTTCGTCGACAACCCCGACGATCCCGGCGGCGCCACCCGCTGGGGCATTACTGAGCGCACTGCCCGCCGCCACGGTTATCAGGGCGCCATGGAGGAGTTGCCGCGGGAGCTGGCTCGCGATATCTATCTGAAAGACTTCTACACCACACCCGGCTTTGACCGGGTGTTCGAGATCTCGCCGCGAGTGGCGGAGGAGCTGACCGATACCGGGGTGAATATCTCGCCGCGCCAGGCCACCAAGCTGCTGCAGGATGTGCTCAACTCCTATAATCGCCGCGCTACCGATTACCCGGATTTGGAGGTGGACGGTGTGCTGGGCAGCGCCACCCTGGAAGCGCTGAGTGCTTACCTGGACAAGCGACGGCATCAGGATGGTCTGCTGGTACTGATCCGCAGCCTCAACGCGGCGCAGATCGAATACTACCGCGAGCTGGGCAAAACCAACGAGCGCTACGAGACCTTTCTCTACGGCTGGGTGCGTGCCCGCGCAATCTGATAGCAATACCCGTCTTCAGGCGAGGTGTTCCACAAACCAGGCCGCCGCCTGCTCGCAGACCTGCTCCAGGGTGCCGGGCTCCTCGAACAGGTGAGTGGCGCCGGGCACGATGCTGAGGCGGTGCTCGGCGCCCAGCTGGGCCGCGGCCTGGCGGTTGAGGGTGATCACCTCACTGTCGTCGCTGCCCACCAGTAGCAGGGTGGGGGCGCGCACGGCGGGCAGAAATTTGCCGGCCAGATCCGGGCGTCCGCCCCGCGACACCACCGCTGCCACGTCGTCGGGCTGCTGCGCGGCGGCAATCAGCGCCGCGGCGGCGCCGGTGCTGGCGCCGAACAGGCCCAGGCGCTGATCGGCCAATTCACTTTGCCGCCGCGCCCAGCTCACCGCCTGGGCCAGGCGAGTGCTCAGCAGCTCGATATCAAAGCGAAACTCGCGGGTGAGTATGTCGACGCGGTTTTCCTCGGCAGTGAGCAGGTCGAACAACAGGGTGCTCAGGCCCTGGCCGTTGAGGTAGGCCGCCACCTGCTGGTTGCGCGGGCTCAGCCGGCTGCTGCCGCTACCGTGGGCAAACACCACCACGCCGCGACTGTCGGCAGCGGTGGTCAGCAAGCCCGCGAGGCTGGCGCCGCCGGCATCAATGGTAACGTCGCGCAGAGGGGGGGGCATTGGCTTCTCCTTGGCGGTTTGTCGGTGAGCGCCTATTCGTGAGTGTAGCTCGAATGGCATGCGCTTCGGCGCGCCTGTTCGGCTGCGCGCTGGAGTTGCTCGCTGACCTGTAGCTCCGCTGCCACGGTGGCGGTGTCCAGGGCGCGCAGCGCCGGCGGCAGCCGCGCCAGCGCCGCGCCGCAGCGCTCGCGGGCCAGGCCGATATCGGCCGCCGCCGGGTCCAGCTGGCGGCCGCTGCGCATCACCGGTTGCAGCAGCGCCTCGCCGTCGCCGGCTTCGTCGCGGGCACAGAGTCGATCGTGACTGAACACGCCGTTTTTGTAATGCCGGTACAGCTGCTTGCGTCCGGGCAGAATGACTTTGCCCGGCGACAGCTTGGTGCGGCCGCGGCCATCGTACTCGGTGAGCTTGTAGGCGAAATCGATAAAAGGCGCGTCTGACGAGGTGCCCAGCGCGCTGCCGATGCCGAAGCTGTCGATGGGCGCCTGCGCTGCCACCAGTTCGGCAATGCGGTATTCATCGAGGCCGCCGCTGGCAATGATCTTGGCCTGTTGCAGGCCGGCATTGTCCAGCAGGCGCCGCGCCTCGCGCGCCAGCCGTAACAGGTCGCCGGAGTCCAGGCGCACGCCGCCGAGGCGGAAATCGTCGCCCAGCTCGGCGGCTAGGCGAATGGCGCAGCGCACGCCTTCCAGCGCATCGTAGGTGTCTACCAGCAGCACGCTGCCCGGGTAGAGGCGGGCGAAATGGCGGAAGGCCTCGGCCTCGCTGTGGTGGGCCTGCACGTAGCTGTGGGCCATGGTGCCCAGCACCGGCACGCCGTAGCGCAGGCCGCCGAGCACGTTGCTGGTGCCGTCGAGGCCGGCGATCCAGTAGGCGCGCACCGCGCGCAGCGCCGCGTCGCTGCCATGCATGCGGCGCAGGCCGAAGTCGATCACGCCGCGGCCATTGGCCGCCAGCACGCAGCGTGCCGCCTTGCTGGCGAGCAGGCTCTGCAAGTGGATATGATTCATCAGCAGGCTTTCCAGCAGCTGCGCCTCGGCAATGGGGGCCTCCACTTCGAGTAGCGGTTCGCCGGCAAACAGCGGTGTGCCCTCGGCCACCGCATAAATATCACCGCTGAAGCGAAAGCCGCCGAGCCAGTCGAGAAAGCCCTCGCCAAATCCGCCGAGCTGGCGCAGCGCCGCCAGCGCGGCGTCGTCAAAATGCAGTTGTTCGATCAGGGCCAGCAACTCGCCCTGGCCGCAGGCGAGCACAAAGTTGCGTCGCGGCGGCAGCGCCCTAAAGCTGAGGCTGAAGGTGGCGCGCCGCTCCATGCCGGCGTGCCAGTAGCCCTGCAGCATGCGCAGCTCGTAGAGGTCAGTGAACAATCCCAGCTCGCGCGCCTGAAGACCGCTGTCCGTCATGGTGAGTTGCCGTCCTCGATATGCACCCCGGCGTCGCGCAGCCGCGCTACCGCCGCCTCGCCCTGGGCGCGGTCCACGGCGCGGGTGGCATTGCGCAGTAGGTGGGTGTCAAAGCCGGCGGTCACTGCATCCAGCGCCGTGTGCAGCACGCACACGTCCAGCGCCAGGCCGCCGATCCACAGCCGTTGCACTCCGCACTGCTTGAGGTAGTCGGTGAGGCCGGTGTTGTCGAAGGCGGAGTAGGCGTCGCGGTCGAAGCGGCTGCCCTTGCTGACGCGGATGCAGTCGTCGCCGATGGCGAGGTCGGGGTGAAAGGCGGCGCCGGGGGTGTCCTGCACACAGTGCGCCGGCCAGGGGCCGCCGCGCTCGGCAAAGCTGACGTGGGCCATCGGGTGCCAGTCGCGGGAGGTGACAATGGGAATGCCGGCGTCGCGGGCCGCGGCCATGCAGGCATTGAGCGGCGGCACCACCGCATCGCCGTCATCGACGGCGAGGGCGCCGCCGTGGCAGAAGTCGCGCTGCACGTCCACGATCAGCAGGGCGTCGCCCCGGTGGAACTGAAGCTTCTCTTGCATGCTGACCTCCCGACCGCAGTCGTTCTGTTAGAGATCTGAGAAGAGTCGCTGCCGCGCCGACACAGCTTGGGGGCTGCTTATCTCTATCCTATCCTCAGTAGTGCCTGCTGTCAGCAGGGCATTGATGAGGGTAGTCATGGTGAAGTTTGGAACCGTTTTGGCGGGCCGGCGTACCGCCCCGACGCTGTTTTTATTGTTGGCAACAGCCTGCAGCAGCGGTTTTTTTTACCGCCACGCGGACTGGCTGCTGATGGGTTATCTCGATGATTACCTGGCACTGGACGACGCCCAACAGCGCGAGGCCGAGCGTCGCATTGAGCGGCTGATGAGCTGGCACCGTTATCGGGAGTTGCCGCGCTACGCCGCTTATTTGCGGGCGCTGTTGGCGGCACTGGAGCGACCGATGACAGCGGCCCAGGTCGAGGACCATTTCGCTCAATTGCAGGGCTTCTGGGCGAGTGCAATGGAGGCGGCGCTGCCCGAGTTGCAGGCGCAGCTGCAGGGGCTGTCGCCGCGCCAGTGCGAACACCTGCTGCGGCGCCTGGAGGAGCGTCAGCAGAAGATGCAGCGGCGCTATCGTGATCGCAGCGAGGCAGCGCGCGCCGAGCGCATGGAAAAGCGCCTGCGCCGCTGGCTGGGGCCGCTGCGCGCCGACCAGCGGCGCCAGCTGCGGGACTGGGCCAGCCGCCAGCAGGACCCCTATCCGCCGCCAGGTGAAGAGCGGCGCTGGCTGCAGGCGGCCGCCGCGGCGCTGGAGCAGCGCAGTGAACCGGCGCTGCTCGAGTCGCAATTGCGGCAGCTGTTGTTGCAGCCGGAGTCGCTGTGGGAGCCGGATCTGGGCAAGCGCTGGCAGCACAACCGCCGGCAGACCGCCGCACTGTATGCGAAATTGCACGCCGGGCTGGACAAGTCCCAGCGGCGGCACCTGCGGCGGCGCCTGGAAGGCTGGCTCAGCGAAGTTGAGGCGCTGATCGGCGACGATTGAAGCCAGTGCCACTTATAACTCCCGGTTGTTAGGCGCGGACCGGACGGTATATACCTTCCGTTGCCCAGCCGCCTGCCCCGGCGTAACCTCGGGAACAGGGCATATGGCGCGCCGCCAGCCGGCGAGAGGCGAACATGGCGATAGCGAAAACCAGCCGCCCGGAGACGGCGGACATCGTGCTGCGGGAGGCCCAGGCCCTGGCGCAGGAACTGCGCCCAGGGCGGCAGCTGACGGTGGCCGCCGACAGCCGCCTGGATCGCGACCTTGAACTAGACAGCCTGGCGCGCGGCGAGCTGCTACTGCGGCTGGAACAGGCCTTTGATACCCAGCTGCCGGAGCAGCTGCTGGCCTCCAGCGAGACCCTGCAGGATTTAATGGACGCGGTGGATCGCGCCCAGCGCGGCGGTCGCAGCGAGCCGGCGCCACTGCGCCCGGTGACGCGAACGCCGACCACCACGCAGCGCCCGGAGCGGGCACAGACGCTGGTTGAGGTGTTGGAGTGGCAGGCCAAGACCCAGCCCAAGCGTGTGCACGCCTACCTGCTGGGCGAGGGCGATCGCGAGCTGGCGCTTACCTACGGCGACCTGTGGCAGGGCGCGCGCAAGGTGATGGCGCGGCTGCTGCAACGAGGGCTAATGGCGCGCCAGACCGTGGCCATCATGCTGCCCACCGGCCGCGATTACCTGATCAGTTTCTTCGGCATTCTGTTGGCCGGCGGCATTCCGGTTCCCATCTACCCGCCGGCGCGGCTGTCGCAGATCGAGGACCATATCCGCCGCCATGTGGGTATTCTGGCCAACGCCCAGGCGACCTTCCTGATCACCGTGCCCGAGGCCAAACCGCTGGCTTTTGTGCTGCGCGCCCATGTGCAGTCCATGCGCGGCGTGCTCACCCCCGCCGATCTCAGAGGCGCCGAATCCCCGACTACGCACGTGGTGAGCCAGCCCGACGACATCGCTTTTCTGCAGTACACCTCGGGCAGCACCGGCAACCCCAAGGGCGTGGTGCTGACCCACGCCAACCTGCTGGCCAATATTCGCGCCATTGCCGAAGCCGGGCGTATCGGCGCCGACGATGTCTATGTCAGCTGGCTGCCGCTGTATCACGACATGGGACTGATCGCCTCCTGGCTGGGCAGTCTGTACTTCTCCATCCCCTTCGTGCTGATGTCGCCGCTGGCTTTTCTGGCGCGGCCGCAGCGCTGGCTGTGGGCCATTCACCGCCACCGCGGCACCCTCAGCGGCGCCCCCAACTTTGCCTATGAGCTGTGCCTGCGCAAGATCCGCGACAGCGACATCGAGGGCCTAGACCTCAGCTCCTGGCGGGTGGCCTACAACGGTGCCGAGCCGGTCAGCCCCGACACCATGGAGCGCTTTATCGCCCGTTTCGAGCCCTGCGGTTTTCGCCGCGAGGCGATGATGGCGGTGTTTGGCCTGGCCGAGTGTTCGGTGGGCCTGACCTGCCCGACGCCGGGTCGCGGCCCCAAGGTGGATCGCATTCAGCGCGAGCCCTTTCTCACCAGCGGTCGCGCGCTGTCCGCCGCCGACGATGACGACACCGCGCTGAGCTTTCCGGCCTGCGGCTGGCCGCTGCCGGGGCACGAAATCCGCATTGTCGACGCCGCCGGTTTCGAGCTGGGCGAGCGCCAGCAGGGGCGACTGGAGTTCCGCGGACCCTCGGCCACCAGCGGCTACTATCGCAATGCCGAGCAGACCCGCCGGCTGTTCCACGGCGACTGGCTGGACAGCGCCGACCTTGCCTATATCGCCGATGGCGAGTTGCACGTCACCGGCCGGGTCAAGGACCTGATCATTCGTGCCGGCCGCAATATCCACCCGCAGGAACTGGAGCTGGCCATCGGCGACATCGAGGGCGTGCGCCGCGGCTGCGTGGCGGTGTTCGCCAGTACCCACCCGCAGACCGGTACCGAGCGGTTGGTGGTGCTGGCGGAGACGCGGGTGGACGAAAGTACAGAGCGCGAGGCGCTGCAGAAGGCGATCAACGACTGCTGCCTGCGGGTGATCGACATGCCCGCCGACGACGTGGTGCTGGTAGCGCCGCAGACCGTGCCCAAGACCTCCAGCGGCAAGATTCGTCGTGCCGCCAGTCGCGACTGGTACGAGCACCGCGGCCAGCTGAAAGGTACCGCGCCGGTGTGGTGGCAGTTGTCGCGGCTGATGCTGGCGGCGGTGGTGCCCGAGCTGCGCCACTGGTGGCGCAGCGGCCGCGACGTGCTCTACTCCAGCTACGCCTGGCTGGTGCTGCTGCCGGTGGCGCTGGTGGCGTGGCCGCTGATTACGCTGATGCCGCGCCCCGCCTGGGCCTGGCGGCTGGCCCGCGGCGCGGCGCGCTTGCTGCTGCGGCTGTGGGGAGTGCCGTGGACGGCCAGCGGCGTGGAGCAGGTGCCGGCGGGCGGTCACTACCTGGTGGTGGCCAATCACGGCAGTTATCTGGACGGGCTGTTTCTGTTGGCGGCCTGGCCCGAGCCGCTGCATTTTGTGGCCAAGGCGGAGCTGCGCCGCCAGCTGGTGGCCGGCGTGTTTCTGCGCCGGCTGGGTACGCACTTTGTTGAGCGTTTTGATTTGCAGCAGGGGGTGGCGGACGCCAGTCGGCTGATCGGCGCCGCCCACACCGGCCAGCGCCTGATGCTGTTTCCCGAGGGCACCTTCACCCGCGCCGCCGGTCTCGGCGCCTTTCATCTGGGGGCGTTTATGGTGGCGGCGCAGACCGCCACGTCGGTGCTGCCGGTGGCGCTGCGCGGACCGCGCTCAGTGCTGCGCGGCGAGAGCTGGCTGCTGCGCCGTCAGCGGGTGGCGGTGGACGTGGGCGCGCCGCTGGCGCCAAGCGGCGGCGACTGGCAGGCAGCGCTGGCGCTGCGCGACGCCGCCCGCGCCGACATCCTCAAGCGCTGTCGCGAGCCCGATCTGTCGCGCTAATTGGCGACGGTGGCCGCCTGCACCTGCTTGATGGCGCGCATCTCCATGTCCTGGTAGTCCCTGAGAATCTCGTCCAGGGTGCGGCTGATCTTGGTGCAGGTGCGAATGGCTTCCAGCTGCGGCCAGGTGGAGCGCTCACCGTCGCGCATCAGCGCCACCAGCTCTTCTTCGTTGAGCTTGGACAGCAGCTTGCGCACATCGTAGAAGCGGAAGCTGGGCACGATATTGATGTCGCCGGCGTACTTCTGGTTGACCACGCCGTAGAGGCTGTTGAACACCATGTTTACCCGCGGCATACGCTGGGTGTAGCGGCGGCCGATGCTGCGCTGGGCGCGCAGCATTTCGCGCAGCGCGCTGCGGCTGAGACCGGTGGCCAGCGACAGCCAGCGGCGCTGGCGCCTGCTGTTGGGCACAAAGGGCAGCACCAGCGGATTGACCATGCTCACCACGAAATGGTTGACGCCGTACATGCGCGCCAGGCGCTTGGCCGGCAGGTCATCGGAAATGGAGCCGTCTATCCAGCGGCGCGAGGGCAGGTAGGGCTGGCTGTCGCCGTACACGTTTTTCGCCTGCAGGCTCACCGGTGGGTACACGCCGGGCACCGCGCAGGAGGCCATTACCGCCGAGCGGATGTAGACGTTGGGTGAGGTGATGGCATTGAGCATGCGCGACGTCTGGTGCAGCTCGGCCGGGGCGATGGAGATATTGATGTTGCGACCGGTCTTCTTGAAGGCCTCGGCAAAGGTGAGGTCCGGCACCAGCCGCTCCACCAGCTGGGCGAGGTCGTGCACGTCGATATGGGCGCGACGGTTCCAGAACATGCGGTTGAACCAGGCCGCCTCTTGCTCCGCCTCGAAGCGGATGTGCTTGGGGTCGTAAAACTGTACCAGCTCGTCGTTGGTGTGGGTGCCGACGATGGCGGCGATCAGCGAGCCGGCGCTGGCGCCGGATATCACGTTGGGCAGCAGGTCCTGGTCCAGCAGCGCCTTGACCACGCCGACGTGGTAGAAACCGAGGGCGCCGCCGCCACTGAGCATCAGCGCCGAGCGGCCGTAGCAGTGGCTGGCACGGTTGAAGAAATCGAGTTTGTCTTCAATGCTGATTTCGCGGTGATCCAGCTCGGCAATGTGACGCAGCGCGTCGGCGATCTCGTCGACATAGTCCTCGATCAGTTTCTTGGTGCCGAACTTGGCGCGCTCGTGCACCTGGGCCTTGCCCATGCCGCCCATATTGCCGTGAATGCCCTCGTTGAGGGTGAACAGCAGGCCGACGTGGTCGTGGCGGCTGCGCAATGCCCGCAGCCGGTCCAGCCGGCGGCGAATGGAGACGTGGTCGTAGAGGCTGGTCTGGTCCATGCGCCGCCAGGCGGCCATGCCGGTGAGCTCGTCGTGGGCCTTGGCGGTTTCGCGCCACTGCTCGTAGCTGGTGGCCTCCGCCATGCGGGCTTCCAGTTGCTGGCGTCTTCTCAGTGGCAAAATCACTGCGTGTCTCCCCGTGTCACTGCACATTGCGCGTACCGGCGCCGTTTGTTTATCGCGGGCTCTGACGGAATGTTGGCGGTGATCAGTTTACCAGAAACCGCTGCCAATGCTCGCGCTCGGGGGCAATCGCTGGCGCGGCGGTCATAGCGCCGTCGTCTTAGGACTCAAGTGCTTATAAGTAAACAGTCATAAGCCCAGCCGGGCCGTGGGCTATCCTGAGAGTGAATACCCACTTGGGGAGAGCGACCATGCCATCGCTGACGTTTCGCTTCACCACCGAATGTGAAGTGACCATGAAGGGCGAGAGTTACGAAGACATCTATCTGCAGTTCAAGGATTTTATGCACGGCGAGCGTCCGCTGCCGGCGAAGGCGCGCACCCAGGTATTCCCGCCGGAGACCGTGCAGCTGTACTTCCACACCGACCGCGGCCGTAAATTCCACGAAATTCCCGCCTTCAAGGGCGATTTTCGCGCCGACATCGGCAGCCACCTGAAGGCTAGCGAGCTGCGTCACTAGTTGCGAGGCGCCCACCGTGTCTGCGGCGCCGGCCCGCTCTCGAAGAGGGGGTGAATTCGGCGGGTCGGTGTCGCTTCCTAACTGCTGCTGACAGGGGACTCAGAGGCGCCCACTGCGGCGCAGGCGCCGCTCCACTGAGCGGTGATAGGCGCGGGCCAGGTAAGGCCGCAGCCGCGGCTGTGCCAGCAGCCGTGCCAGCGGCTTGAGCAGCGGCACATCGCGCATCAATTCGATATAGGCATCCAGTTCCGCCAGAACGCGGCCATCGGCGGTGCGCACATGCAGTTCGTGCAGCGCCCGCTGCGGGTCGATGCCCAGCTCGCGCAGCTCCTGGTCGCGGCCGCTGATATCCAGCCACTGCACCTTTTCGGCGCGTCGCCCGGCCAGCGCCTGGTAGCGGCGGCGGTCGCGCCGGCAGCGCGGGCAGGCGCCGTCGTAAAAGACTTGAATGCGTTCGGCCGGCTGTTCCATAGTGTTTCCGCGACACTGTAGCGCTACCGACAATCATACCAATAAGCGTGCGGCCGCGGCTGCGCGTCCTGATACGGGGAAGCCGTCCATGACCTACAGCACCATCGACTACGCGATCGACGACCGCGTGCTCACCATCACCCTCAACCGCCCCGACGAGCTCAATGCCTTCACCGTGGAAATGGCCCAGGAGCTGGAAGACGCTTTTCGCCGTGCCAGCAACGACGACGCGGTGCGCGCCATCGTAGTCACCGGTGCCGGCCGCGGCTTCTGTGCCGGCATGAAACTGGACAGCGAAGGCAATGTGTTCGGCCTCGACGAGAACCGCGAGCCGACGCTGGCGGACATGGACAAGCTGGCGGAAATGGACGGCGTGCGCGATACCGGCGGCAAGGTGACGCTGGCCATCTACGACTGCAAGAAACCGGTGATTGCCGCCATCAATGGCCCGGCGGTGGGCATCGGCGTCACCATGACCCTGGCCATGGACATTCGCCTGTGCTCCGACAAGGCGCGCTTCGGTTTTGTGTTCAACAAGCTGGGCATTGTGCCCGAGGCCTGCTCGTCCTGGTTTCTGCCGCGGGTGGTGGGCATGTCCCAGGCGCTGGAGTGGATCGACAGCGCTGATATCTTCGACGCCCAGGAAGCGCTGCGCGGTGGCCTGGTGCGCAGCGTGCACGCCCCCGAGGCGCTGCTGGAAGAGGCCTACCGCATCGCCCGTCGCATTGCCGACAACACCGCGCCGGTGGCGGTCGCACTGTCGCGGCAGATGATGTACCGGCTGTCGGCCG
>JBFHRT010000001.1:0-47294 GCA_041591575.1 Spongiibacteraceae bacterium | reverse complement strand
GGAGGCGGGGGTCGGAGGTTCAAGTCCTCTCACTCCGACCATTTTCATCTCTTTCCCGCATAACCTTATTCAGAATCACCTTTCTCACGTCCTATTGCGTAGGTTCTCGTTGCGGCCGCCAAGGTTTCAAGGCAATTGCGCGCCGGATGGTGAAGTCCCGGTCGATGGCAATATCTCGCCACGAAACCCCCATCACGGCTAATACACGTGATGGGGCAAAAACTGCCTGTGCTTGGTCTTTACAAAAACAATCATGTCTGTTTTTATGTTGGGGGAGCGCCCCGCCGTCAATGGACGGCGAGTCCAATAAAAACGAGGCAGTGAGCGATGGACCTATCCGCCGGCGATGCCGACCATGTCTTCCGCAAGACCGTCAGGCAGTTTCTCGACACCCACCTGACCCCGACTCTGCGCCGGGCAGGGCAGCGCATGACCAGCATCTTCGCCGATTTCGATGCGGCGATGGCCTGGCACCGAATTCTCTATGAGCACAACTGGATCACCCCGGACTGGCCCGAGGAGTACGGCGGCATCGGCTGGACCCTAAATCAGCGCGATATTTTCCTGGAGGAGTGCCGCATGGCCGGCGCGCCGGCACTGCTGCCGATGGGGCTGGCGATGCTGGGGCCGATGCTGATCCGCTATGGCGGCGAGCAGCAGAAGGCGGAACTGCTGCCGCGCATCCGCTCCGGCGAGGACGTGTGGTGCCAGGGCTATTCCGAACCCAATGCCGGCTCCGACCTGGCCTCGCTGCAGACCCGGGCGGTGGCCGACGGCGACGACTATGTCGTCAACGGCGCCAAGATCTGGACCAGCTATGCCCACCGCGCCAACAAGATCTTCTGCCTGGTGCGCACCGATCCCGGGGCCCGGCCCCAGGCGGGCATCAGCTTCCTGCTCATCGACCTGGATGCCCCGGGCATCACCGTGTCGCCCATCGTCGGCATCGACGGCGAAGTGGAGCAGTGCGAGGTATTTTTCGACGATGTGCGCGTGCCGCGGGCCAATCTGGTTGGCACCGAGAACCAGGGCTGGGAGGTGGCCAAGTACCTGCTGGAGTTCGAGCGCGGTGGCCTCAGTTACTTTGTGCCCATCAACCAGCAGCTGGCCAGGCTGCGCAAGCTGGCCGCCGAGTACACCTCGCCCGGCGGTAGTTGCTATCTCGATGAGCCGTTGTTCGCGGCGCGGCTGGGTCGGCTGGAGATCGACGCCCTGGCGCTGCAGGCCATGGAACAGCGCATCAAGTCGCAGGCTGCGGCGGGGCAGAACCCCGGCGCGCTGTCCTCGCTGACCAAGCTGATCGGCACCGAGCTGGGTCAGCAACTGGATGAGCTGGGCATCGAATTGCGCGGCCGCTACTGCGCGCCGCTGCAGAACGCCGCGCTGGCGCCGGACTTTGTCGGCGAGCCCATCGGCCCGGAGAGCGGCATCGCATTGACCAATGCCTATCTCAACAACCGCGCCTCCACCATCTACGGCGGCACTGCCCAGGTACAGCGCAATATCATCGCCAAGCTGGTGCTGGGGCTGTAAGCGGACCTCGGCTGTGGCGCGGGCAACGGAGTACCTCCCGCTTGGCCCCTTCCAGCGGGGCCTTTTTTATCAGCAAGGGCGCGTCATTGCGACGAGCCGAAAGCGAGGCGGCAATCTCCGCCAAGTTGGCAGTGTCTCTGGGAGATCGCCAAGTCGCTGAAAACGCTCCTCGCGATGACGAGAAGTTGGCGCTGGTCTATAGCGTGAGCCGTGTTCTGAATGACAAAGGAAACAGCCATGAGTTTTGACAGTAACGAAGAGCAGCAGCTGCTCAACGACAGCATCGGCAGGTACCTAGGCGATCACTACAGCTTCGAGCAGCGCCGCGCCAACGTCGCCGACGCGGCGCCCTTCAGCGCCGAGTGCTGGCGCGACTTCGCGGAGCTGGGCTGGCTGGGCCTGCCCTTTGCCGAGGCCGACGGCGGCTTCGGCGGTGGCGCGGTGGAGCTGGCGGGGCTGTTCGAGGCCTTCGGTCGCCATCTGGTGGTCGAGCCCTACCTGGAAAACATCGTGCTCGCCGGCGGCGCGCTGCGCCGCGCCGCCTCGGCCGAACAGCGTCGGCGCTGGCTGGCGCCGCTGATGGCCGGCGAGTTGCAGGCGGCACTGGCGCACTTTGAGGCAGCGGGACTCGAGACTCGCGCCGAGCCCGAGGGGGAGGGCTATCGGCTCAACGGCAGTAAGGCGGTGGTGTACAACGCACCGGCGGCGCAGTTGCTGGTTGTCAGCGCACGCCTGCATTCCGCGGTTGCGCTTTTTGCCGTACCCGCCGACAGCCCCGGGCTCGGCCGCCGCGAATACCCCACCATCGACGGCCGCAGCGCTGCCGACATCGCGCTCGACGATGTGCACCTGGGGCGCGATGCCCTGCTGAGCGAGGCCGAGGCAGAAGGCGTGCTGGCAGTGGTGCTGGACGAGGCGCTGCTGGTGGTGTGCGCCGAGGCCGTGGGTGCCATGGACGCGTTGCTGACGGCAACGGTGGATTACTGCAAGGAGCGCCGGCAGTTCGGGAGCCCCATTGGCCGCTTTCAGGTGTTGCAGCACCGTATGGTGGACATGTATCTGGCCTGCGAGTCGGCGCGCTCGTTGTTGCCGGTCTGCGCCGCCAAGCTGCAGTCTGGGGCGGCCGATGCGCGTCGCTATATCGCAGCCCTCAAGGTTAAGGTCGACGACGCCGCGCGCTTCGTCGGCCAGTCGGCGATACAACTGCACGGTGGTATCGCCATGACCGACGAGCTCAGCGTCGGCCACTACTTCAAGCGCCTCACCGTGCTGAGCCAGCTGTTCGGCTCCAGTGATGAACACCTCCAGCGCTACAACAGCCTCACACACTGACGGGGATTCCCATGCGTATCTATGACAAGTTCTATATCGGAGGCCAGTGGCAGGTGCTGCAAACCACTGGCGCCATCGACGTGATCAATCCCGCCGACGGCGAGAACATCGGCAAGGTGCCGGCAGGCAGTGCTCAGGACGCCGAGCGCGCGATACTGGCGGCGCGGGAGGCCTTTCCCGCCTGGGCGGCGCGGCCGGTGAGCGAGCGCCTGGCCTATGTGGAAAAGCTGCTGGCGCTGATGGGTGAGCGCGCCGCCGAATTTGCCGAGGTGATCCGCCTGGAGCTGGGCGCGCCCGCCGGCTTTGCCAGCGAGGTGCAGGTGGGGCTGGGACTGGGCGATCTGGCCAGTTACGTTGAGGTGGGCCGCGCCTATGCCGCTGAGGAGTCGGAAACGGTGGGCAACTCGGAGATTCACCGCGAGCCGGTGGGGGTGTGTAGTTTCATCACCCCCTGGAACTATCCGCTGCACCAGATTGCCGTCAAGCTGGCGCCGGCGCTGATCGCCGGTTGCACCGCGGTGCTCAAGCCCAGTTCTGAGACCCCGCTCAACGCCTTCCTGTTCGCCGAGCTGGCCGAGGCCGCCGAACTGCCCGCCGGGGTGTTCAACCTGGTCAGCGGTGCCGGGCGCAGCGTGGGCGAGGTGTTGGCGGCCCACCCGCAAGTCGACATGGTATCCATCACCGGCTCCACCGCCTCCGGCGCGCGCATAGCCGAGCTGGCGGCGCCCACCATCAAGCGCGTGTCCCAGGAGTTGGGTGGCAAGTCGGCGCTAATTCTGCTGGACGACTGCCCGCTGGCGCAGGCAGTGCCGGCGGCGGTGATGGCGATGATGGCCAACAGCGGCCAGACCTGTGCCGCCCTCAGCCGCGTGTTCGTGCCGCGCGAGCAGCAGGCGCAGGCAGTGGCCATCGCCCGCGAGACCGCCGCCGCGGTGGTGGTGGGCGACCCGCGCAGCCCCAATACCTTTATGGGGCCGCTGGTATCTCAGGCACAGAAAAACACCGTACTCGGTTATATCCAGCTCGGCATCGACGAGGGGGCCACCCTGGTCTGCGGCGGCGTAGAGCCGCCGCCGGGGCTGGAGCGGGGCGCCTACGTGCAGCCCACGATCTTCAGTGATGTGCGCAACGACATGCTCATCGCCCGCGAGGAGATCTTCGGCCCGGTACTGGCCATCCTCCCCTACGACAGCGAGGAGCAGGCCATCGCCGAGGCCAATGACAGCGACTACGGTCTCTCCGGCGGTGTGTGGTCGGCGGATAGCGAGCGCGCGAAAAAAGTGGCGCTGCAACTGCGCACCGGGCAGGTGGCCATCAACGGCGGTCAGTTCAACTTCGCCGCGCCCTTTGGCGGTTACAAGCAGTCCGGCAATGGCCGCGAGCTGGGGCGGGCGGGGCTGGACGAGTTTCTGGAGTTGAAGGCCCTGAATTTCTGAGGCTGAACAGCGCCTCGTCATCGCGACGACCGCCAGGGATGGCGGAAGTGCAGAAATTGCAGAAGAAAATTTCTGTAGGCGCCCCGCACGACGCGGTGATCGCCATCAGGCCACTGCCACGCGGAATGGGGTTGCCGCGTCGACTGCGGCTCCTCGCAATGACGCGGGTTTATTCCGACGTCATCGCGAGGCGCGCATGTCACGCCGTGGCGATCTCCTTGGACTGGCACCTTGCCTGCTGGCGATTGCCGCGCCGCCATCGGAGGCTCGCAATGACTGGAGATAAATCCGTCCATTTATTAAAAACAATCGTGCTTGTTTTATAAAATCGCTTCCACTATAGTCGAAGACTGCAGGTGAAATAACGACAACAGCTTGGCGGGAGACAACATGGCCCTACCCGAAGACACACTGCTCAGTGCCTACCGCACGATGAAAACCATCCGCGCCTTTGAAGAGCGGGTCATCGCGGAATTTCAGGCCGGCAATATCCCCGGATTTGTTCATGTCTACGACGGCCAGGAGGCGGTCGCCACCGGCGTATGCATGCACCTGAGCGACGACGACTACATCGGCAGCACCCATCGCGGCCACGGTCACTGCATTGCCAAGGGCTGTGACGTGAAGGGCATGATGAAGGAGATCATGGCCAGGGCGACGGGGCTGTGCAAAGGCAAGGGCGGCTCCATGCACATCGCCGACATCGACAAAGGTATGCTCGGCGCCAATGCCATCGTCGGCGGTGCGCCGCCGCTGTGCGTGGGTGCGGCGCTGTCGGCCAAGACCCTGGGCAAGCCCAGCGTCGGGCTGGCCTTCACCGGCGATGGCGGCTCCAACCAGGGCACGGTGTTCGAGTCCATGAACCTGGCGGTGGTGCTGCAGGTGCCGGCGATCTTTGTGTTCGAGAACAACGGCTACGCCGAGGGCACTGGCGCCGCCTATGCCGTCGGTAGCGGCGACATCGCCAAGCGCGCCGAGGCCTTCGGCATGCCGGCGGTGAAGGTGGACGGCTCCGATTTTTTCGCGGTGTACGAGGCCGCGCAACAGGCGGTGGAGCACTGCAAGAGCGGCAGGGGGCCCTATGCCATCGAGGCGCAGGTGGTGCGCTTCAACGGCCACTTCGTTGGCGATCCGCAGCTCTACCGCGGCGATGGTGAGCTGGCGCGGCTGCGCGCCGAGCGCGACTGCCTGAAGATTTTCAGCGAGCGTGTGCAGGCCGAGGGCTGGCTCAAGGCCGCGCAGCTGGAAGCGGTCGACCGCGAGGTCTCGCTGCTCATCGACGAGGCGGTGGAAGAGGCGCTGGGTGCCCCCGGCCCCAGCGCCGATCAGCTCACCCTGGACGTGTACGCGCAATACTGAGGAATCCCCATGGCGACGAAAACTATTCGCGAAGCGATCAACGACACCCTGCGCCAGGAGATGCGGCGCGATTCTCGTGTCATTGTTATCGGTGAGGACGTGGCCGGTGGTGCCGGCTGCGACGGCAGCGACGATGCCTATGGCGGCGTGTTCGGGGTTACCAAGGGGCTGGTGAGCGAATTTGGCCGCGAGCGGGTGATCGACACACCCATCAGCGAGTCGTCTTTTGTCGGCGCCGCCGCCGGTGCCGCCTGCACCGGCCTGCGCCCGGTGGTGGACCTGATGTTCTTCGACTTCATCGGCGTCTGCTTCGACCAGATCTACAACCAGGCCGCCAAGTTTCGTTATATGTTTGGCGGCAAGTCGGAAACCCCGCTGGTGATCCGCGCCATGGTCGGTGCCGGTTTCCGCGGCGGCGCCCAGCACTCGCAGATGCTGCACCCCATGGTCACCATGGTGCCGGGGCTAAAGGTGGTGATGCCCTCCAACGCCTATGACGCCAAGGGCTTGCTCGCCACCGCCATTCGCGACAATGACCCGGTCATCTTCCTGGAGCACAAGACCCTCTACGACGCCGCCTGTGAGGTGCCGGACGAGGACTACTGCATTCCCTTTGGCGAGGCCGCCTTCACCCGCCACGGCGGCGACGTCACCATCGTCGCGCTGTCGTCCATGGTGCCGCGGGCCAACGCGGTGGCCGACAAGCTGGCGGAGGAGGGCATCGGCTGCGATGTCATCGATCCGCGCAGCGTCTCACCGCTGGACGAGGAGGCGATTCTGGAGAGCGTGGAGATCACCGGTCGCCTGGTGATTGTCGACGAGGCCAACGAGCGCTGCAGCCTCGCCGCTGACATCGCCAGCATGGTCGCCGCCAAGGGTTTCCACTCGCTGCGCGCACCGGTGGTCAAGGTCACTGCGCCGCACACGCCGGTGCCCTTCGCGCCGTTGCTGGAAGACCTGTACGTGCCGTCGGTGGAGCGCATCGAAGCAGGCGTCAGAGCCGCGCTGGAGGGTTGATCATGGCCGCAAGCATTTACCCCATCGCCATGCCCAAGTGGGGCATGGAAATGAGTGAGGGCGTCATCAATAGCTGGCACCTGGCCGAGGGCGAGGCCATCGCGCCCGGCGCCGAGCTGGTGGACATCGAGACCAGCAAAATCGTCAACACCCTCACCGCCGACCGCGCCGGCACCCTGCGCCGCATCCTCGCACAGCCCGGCGAGACCCTGGCGGTGGGAGCGCTGCTGGGGGTGGTGGCCGAGGCGGACACCGCCGAGGCCGATATCGACGCCTTCATTGCGGCCTTTGGTTGCGACGCCGGCGAACAGGCCGCAGACGAGCCTAATGGCGCGGCGGTGGACGAACTGTCGGCCGGCGGCAGTCACAGCAATGGCGATGCCGCGCCCAGGGGGGTAGCCGTCAACGGCCTTGGCGAGGGTGGCGACGACAGCGCCGTGCCAGCCACCCCGGTGGCGCGGCGGCTGGCGGCGCGCGAGGGCATCAACCTCAACGCGGTGCTTAACCACGCCGCCGCAAGCGGTCGCGGTGGCCGCGTCACCCTCGCCGACCTCAAGCAGGCGGTGGCCGCCGCCGGTGGAGAGCTGGCGCTGCCGCAGCACGCGCGGCAAGCGCCGCGCCCCAGCGGCGCCGATGACAGCCATATCAAGGCCACCCCGGTGGCGCGGCGCCTGGCCGCCGAGCTGGGCATCAATCTCAACGACTGTCGCGCCAGCGGTCGCAACGGTCGCGTCGCCAAGGCCGATGTCGAAGCCGCGGCCGCGCTGCGCAATGACGCGGACAAACCTGCAAATGCCTCGGTGCAGGCGGCCGTCGAGCCGGCTTCGCAGCAAGCTAACACGCCAGTACAGACGCAACCGCTGAACGGCATGCGCAAAACCATCGCCGCGCGCCTGCAGCAGTCCAAGCAGCTCGCGCCCCATTTTCGGGTGGCGGTGGACGTGCGGCTGGAGGCGCTGCAGGCTGCGCGCGAACAGCTCAATGCCGCGCGCAGCGATGCCAGGATTTCGGTCAACGACCTGCTGATCAAGGCCAGTGCCGCGGTGCTGCAGGCAGTGCCGGCGCTGAACATCCAGTTTGACGGCGAGGCCATCACGCGCTTTGCCGATGCCGATATCGCGGTGGCGGTGGCGCTGGAAGATGGTCTGATCACGCCGGTCGTGCGCTCGGCTAACAGCAAGGGTGTGGTGCAGATCTCCAACGAGGTGCGCGACCTCGCCACTCGCGCCAAGCTGGGCCGGCTGCAGGCGAGCGAATTCCAGGGCGGCAGCTTCTGTATCTCGAATCTGGGCATGTACGGCGTCAAGCACTTCGACGCCATCATCAACCCGCCCCAGGCCGCCATCCTTGCCGTGGGCGGTGCCGAGCGCCGGCCGGTGGTGGGCGCCAGTGGCGAACTGGAAGTGGGGCTGGCGATGACGCTGAATCTGTCCAGCGACCACCGGGTCATCGACGGCGCCACCGCGGCGCAGTTTTTACAGGCGCTAAAGGGCTTTATCGAGCGGCCAGCGACGCTGCTGGCCTGATCACGGCGGCGCGCAACCCAATCGTCGTCGTCGCGAAGCGCGCCGTTTGCGCCGCGGCGATCTCCCTGGGCCCGCTGCCACGCTGACGGAGACTGCCGCGTCGCCTGCGGCTCCTCGCAATGACGGGGAATTTAACTGAACACACAACGAGCGAGCACTGTGAGCAAACACTACGACTTGATGGTGATCGGCGGTGGCCCCGGCGGCTACGTGGCCGCCATCCGCGCCGCCCAGCTGGGCTTTGCCACCGCGCTGGTGGAAAAAGACGCCCTCGGCGGTACCTGCCTCAACTGGGGCTGCATTCCCACCAAGGCGCTGCTCAAGGGTGCGGACTTGGCGCACCAGCTGCGCAACCTGGAAGCCTTTGGTTTCAGCGCCGGCGATCTGCAGTTCGATCTGGCGACACTGGTCCAGCACAGCCGCGACACCTCCGACAAGCTGTCGAAGGGCATCGCCTACCTGATGCAGAAACATAATATTGCGGTGATTCGCGGCGAAGCCCGGCTCACTGGCAAGTGCCAACTGAAAGTGACCGCTGCTGGGCGCGATGAGGACTACCGCGCAGACCATATCATTCTCGCCACCGGCGCCCGTGCCAAGGCGCTACCACTGTTGCCCCAGGATGGCCGCCTGATCATCGGCGCCCGCGAGGCGATGACGCCGCAATGCCTGCCCCGGCGCCTGCTGGTGGTGGGCTCCGGCGCCATCGGTATCGAGTTCGCCAGCCTCTACGCCGACCTCGGTAGCGAGGTCACGGTGGTGGAGGTGCTGGACCGCATCCTGCCCAATGAGGACGCCGAGATCTCGGCGCGGGTGGAAAAAGCCTTCAGTCGCCGGGGCATCCGAGTGCACACGGCGACCCAGCTGAAAGACGTGGCGGCAGGCGAAGAGGAAGTCGAGGTCAGCTTCGCCGGCCAGTCGCAGCGCTTCGACCGGGTCATCGTCGCCGGCGGTGTCACCGGCAATATCGAGCATCTCGGGCTGGAGTCGCTGGGCGTGAACACCGAGCGGGGCTTTGTCGCTACCGATGCATTCTCGCGGACCAATGTGGTTGGCCTGTATGCCATCGGCGATGTTGCCGGTGCCCCCTGTCTGGCGCACAAGGCCAGCCACGAGGCGGTGATCTGCGTCGAGCGCATCGCCGGGGTGGAAGGCTCGGCTCCGCTTAAAGCCGCAACCATTCCCGGCTGCACCTACAGCCGCCCGCAGGTGGCCAGTGTCGGCCTCAGCGAAGACGCCGCCAAGGCGGCGGGGCGCAAAGTCAAGGTGGGTCGCTTCGAGTTTCAGACCAATGGCAAGGCGCTGGTCCAGGGCGAGTCCGCGGGTCTGGTGAAAACCGTGTTCGACGCCGCCACCGGCGAATTGTTGGGTGCGCATATGGTCGGCGCCGAGGTCACCGAGATGATCCAGGGCTTTGCCCTGGCCATCGGCCTGGAGGCCACCGAGCGCGAGTTGATGCACGCGGTGTTTCCCCATCCCACCCTGTCGGAAGCCATGCACGAAGCGGTACTCGACGCCGACGGCCGGGCACTGCATCACTAGCGAGAGCAGACCATGAATGATACCGCCATGAACGATACCTCCCTATTCGACGCGGAACTGATAGGCCCCGAACTGATCGCCGGCAGTAGAGCGCGGCCGGAACTGGTGGGCAGCCGCTGCAATGACTGCGGTGAGCGCCAGTTTCCGCCCCGGCCCTACTGCGCCCGCTGCCAGAGTCGCGACATCGAGAGCATCTCCCTGGGACGGCGCGGCCGACTGTGGAGCTGGACCATCCAGGGCTTTCCGCCGCCGCCGCCCTACCGCGGCAACACCACTGAGTTCGCGCCCTTCGGTGTGGGCTATGTGGAACTGGACTGCGGCGTAAAAGTGGAGTCGCGGCTGATTGAACACATGCCCGAGCAGTTGCAGATCGGCATGCCGATGGAACTGCTGCTGGAAACCCTGACTGACAACAGTGGTGAGGCGCGGCAGGTCTATGCCTTTCGCCGTGCGCAGGAGGTGAGTCATGACTGAAGTCGCCATTGCCGGCATCGGCTTGCACCGCTTTGGTCGCAGCGAGGGCATGGGCGCCGCCGAGCAGGGCGCGGTCGCCCTGCGTGGGGCGCTAAAAGACGCCGGAATCGCCTGGCGCGACGTGCACATGGCCTACGGCGGCGCCAGCCCCGACTCGGGCAATGCCGACGCGGTGATCAGCGAGATGGGCCTGACCAGCGTGCCCTTTATCAATGTGTGGAACGGCTGCGCCACCGGCGGCAGCGCACTGAACTGCGCCTATAACGCCATCCGCTCCGGCGAGGCGGATATCGCAGTGGCGGTGGGCTTCGACAAGCATCCCTCCGGTGCCTTTAACGCCAAGCCCGGCGACTGGGGGCTGGAGGACTGGTACGGTGAGGCGGGCATGATGCTCACCACCCAGTTCTTCGCCATGAAGATCCAGCGCTACATGGCGCTGCACGGCATCAGCGAGGACTGCCTGGCACGGGTGGCGGAGAAGGCCTTCTACCACGGCTCCCTCAATCCCCAGGCCTGGCGCCAGCAGGCGCTGAGCGCCGCGGACATCGCCCAGTCGGCCATGGTCAGCCACCCACTCCGCAAATACATGTTCTGCTCGCCCTCCGAGGGCGGCGCCGCGCTGGTGCTGTGTTCGGCCAAAAAGGCGCGCGAGCTGGGGGTGAGCAAACCGGTGTGGATCAAGGCGGCGGTGGTGCGCAGCCGCCACTACGGCAGCTTCGAGGTATTCAGCCCGGGATTGGCCGCCGAGGACGGCGAGGCACCCACCGTCACCGCCGCCAGGGCCGCCTATGAAAAGGCCTGCCTGGGCCCCGAGGACATGGACGTGCTGCAGCTGCAGGACACCGAGAGTGGCGCCGAGATCATGCACATGGCGGAGAACGGTTTCTGCGAACACGGCGAGCAGGAGAGCTTGATCCGCGAAGGCGCCACCCGCATTGACGGCCGCCTGCCCATCAACACCGACGGCGGTTGCCTGGCCAACGGCGAACCCATCGGCGCCTCCGGCCTGCGCCAGGTGTACGAGATCTGCCTGCAGCTGCGCGGCGACGCCGGCCGTCGTCAGGTGTCGGGGGAACCCAAGACGGGCTACACCCACGTGTACGGCGCGCCGGGTGTCAGCGGTGTGAATATTTTTCAGCGCTGACGATCGTTGTCATTCAAGAAGCGCGTCATTGCGAGGAGCCACAGGCGACGAAGCAATCTCCGTCAGTGTGGCAGCGACTACAGGGAAATTGCCGCGTCCCGCCGCGCATCGCTCGCGGCTAAAGGCCGAAGCAAAGCGCGCCACGCAATGACGGTGTAGAAAGGAGCAAGAAATCATGACTGATTCCGCACAACAGGGAAAAGCCCGCTGCGACGCCATCAGCGTGCAGGAACTGCTGGACGCCGAGACCGTCACCGTGCCCGCCTATTTGCGCGAGCAACACAACCCGGTGCTGGGGGAGGAGCCGCTGGACATCGGCCGCTATACCTCCCGCACCTTTTTTGAACAGGAAAAGCTGAAGGTGTGGCCGCGAGTATGGCAGTTCGTCTGTCGCGAGGAAGAGCTGGCCAATCCCGGCGACCATGTGCTCTACGATATCGTCGACGACTCGGTGATCGTGGTGCGCGGCGAGGACGGCGTCATCCGCGGCCTGATCAACTCCTGCCTGCACCGCGGCCGCGCCCTGCGCAGCGAGGGCGGCCGCGTCAAAGAATTCCGCTGTCCCTTTCACGCCTTTACCTGGAAGCTGGATGGCAGCTTCAAGGGCATGCCCTGCGAGTGGGACTTTCAGCATCTCTGCAAAAGCGGTGACGGCGAGGGTGGTGAGGGCAGGGAGCGCATGGGCCTGCCGCAAGTGCGGGTGGCGAGCTGGAAGGGCTTTGTCTTTATCAACTTCGACGCAAACTGCCAGCCGCTGGAGGATTACCTGGGCGTGCTCACCCAGCACTACGCTCACTTCCCCTTCGAGAAAACCTACAAGGCGGTGCACGTGCAGAAGGTGGTGCCCTGCAACTGGAAGCTGGGCCACGAGGCGTTTCTGGAGGCCTACCACTCGGTGGCCACCCACCCGCAGATTCTGCCCTACACCGCCGACGCCAACACCCAGTATGATATCTACGGTGAACACGTCAGCCGCATGATCACGCCCATGGGCGTTCCCAGCCCCCACCTCGGCGACGTGGAGGAGGAGCGCATCGCCCAGTCGGTGCTGGACCAGTACGCGCCGCCGGACACGCCCAGGGCCGCCGATACCATGCCGCCGGGTATGAGCGCGCGCCGCTTCCTGGCCGAGATCAACCGCCAGCAATTCGCCGCCGCCTCCGGGGAGCCCCTGGACGAGGCCACCCTCAGCGAGCTGTACGACGCCATCCTCTACGGCGTGTTTCCCAATGTGCAGATCTGGGCCGGCTACAACAACAATCTCATCTACCAGTGGCGCCCCAACGGCGACGACCCCAATAGCAGTATCTTCGATATCCGCGTGCTGGCACGCTACCCGGAAGGCGGCGATCACCCGCCGGCGGTGCCGGTGCACGTGCTGGAGTCGCAGCAGGGCTTTGCCGACGCGCCGGAACTGGGCGGCCTGGGCCGGGTGTTCGATCAGGACCTCAGCAACCTGCAGCACATGATGAAGGGGCTCAAGGCCTCCAAGACCGGCGCGGTGCAGCTGGCAAGCTATCAGGAGAGCCGCATCCGCCACCTGCACCAAACGCTGGACCACTACATCGCCGCGCCGTGATCGCGCAAGGAGCCCCGACATGAATCACATCGACGATGAACTTGCCCTGCGCCGGCTATCGGCCCGCTATATCGACGCCGTCAATCGCCGTGACGGCGAGGACTGGATCCGCTGCTGGAGCGAGGACGGTCGCTGGAGCCTGCTTGGCAACAGCGTCAGTGGCCGCGGCGACATTCTCGGCTTCTGGCAGCAGCTGATGGCGGGGTTTGATTTTGTACTGATGCTGCCCGGCTCCAGCCTGTTCGATATCAACGGCGAACGCGCCGAGGGGCACTGCTACCTGCAGGAACACAGCCGCGACAGCAATGGCCAGGCCGCTAGCATTATCGGCCGCTACCGTGATGTCTACCGCCGCACCGACGGCCAGTGGCTGTTTGAGCAGCGGGACTACACGCTGCTCTACAGCGGCCCCGCCGATCTCAGCGGTCACTATCACGGCGCGGCGAATGCATCTTCTGCAAGCACAGGGAGCCAGACATGACCGTACTGATCACCGGAACCGTGGAGTTCGACGCGGATACCCGTGAGCGCGTGCTGCGCGAGGCCGCAACGCTGATGCTGGAAACCCGGACGCAAAAGGGTTGCCGGCACTACGTTTGGTCCGCCGACCCCAGCTCCGACAGCCGCGTCTACGTACTCGAGAACTGGGCCAGCTCGGAAGACCTCTGCGCCCACCTCGCCGGTCCCTATTACGCGCAGATGCTGGGCCTGCTCACGCGCTTTCAGGCCCGCAACGCCGATGTGTCCAAGTTCAAGATTGCCCTGGAAGAGCCGGTATACGACCCCGAGGGCCGCCCCCGCGGCGACTTTTTCACCGAGTAACGGCGCAGCAGTTTTGCTGCTCCGCCCGATTCACATCGCCGAGGAGAGATGGTCATGACGATGCGCAAACCCTTTCGCTTTTCGCTGCAGAGCTTCAACACCGATTCACCGCGTAGCTGGCGCGAGCTGATCGACAAGACCGAGGCGCTGGGCTACTCCACCTTTTTCCTGGCGGACCATTTTCTGGGGCCGGGTCCGGCCATCGACAGCACCTTCCACCCGCCACAAATGCTGGCGGCGATGCCGGCCATCGCCATGGCCCTGCAGCAGACCACTACCCTGCGCGTCGGCTGTCGGGTGTTCTGCAACGACTACCGTCTGCCGGTGATGCTGGCCAAGGAAGCGGCCACCCTGGATTACCTGTCGGAGGGGCGTTTCGAGCTGGGCATCGGCGCCGGCTGGATCAAGGCCGAGTACGAGGCCGCCGGGCTGCGCTTCGATGAATTCCCCCAGCGCTTCGCCCGCTTGGTGGAGTTTGTGCACGCCTACAAGGCCTTTATGGGCGGCGAGCAGCTAGACATCCAGGGCGATTACCTGCACTGGAACGGCTTCTGCGGCAGCCCGGCGCCGGCCCAGTCGCCGCATCCGCCCATCATGATCGGCGGCGGCAGCAAGAAGATACTCGGCTTTGCCGGGCGCGAGGCGGATATCGTCAGCCTGAACTTCAACAACCGCGCCGGCACCCTGGGCGTCGACGGTGTCAACTCGGGTCTGGCGGCGGCCACCGAGCAGAAAGTGCGCTGGATACGAGAGGGTGCCGGCGAACGCTTCGACAGCCTGGAGTTGGAAATCGGCGCCTACAACACCATCGTCACCGACAAGCAGCAGGAAACCGCCACCGCCGTCGGCCAGGCGCTGGGGCTGAGCGCCGACGACGTGCTCAGCCATCCCCACTGCCTGATCGGTAGTGTCGATTACATCTGCGAAGAACTGCAGCGGCGCCGCGAGCGCTACGGCATCTCCTACATCTCGGTAATGGACGACGGCAGCAACAACATGGTCGAGGCCTTCGCGCCGGTGGTGGCGCGGCTGGCGGGTAGCTGAACGGGTTTTTCCGCTTTCGTCATTGCGAGGAGTCGGATCACGTTGTTCAGTGATTCGGTGACGTGGCAATCTCCCTCAGAATGGCAGACTCCCAATGGAATCGCCACAGGAATCAGGGACTGTCCCCATTCTCGCTTTGGCTGTATCGGCCGATGTCTGTTCCAACATTGCTCTGAGAGTTTGCATGCGTAGTGCAGCGGTGCCATGGTGTCGTCGCAAATAAGCAATAAGAAGGAGTGACGTCGGTGAAACAGCTATTGCGATGCGTATTGATGCTCGGGAGTATGGTTTCTGCCCACGCCTTGGAGTCGACTAATCTGGACGGGGAGCATGTTCAAGGCAGCAGTGGCGGCGACGCGACTGTGCGGGACCCGAATGCTTACCCATACCGGCATCCGTCAAAGCTGCAGGTGCTCGCATGGTTGCAAAACAAAGACTATGCAAGGCTGAATGCTTTCCTAGCCGAGCTTCAGGGCGACTACGAGATGGGGGCAGGTGACGAGATGCTGGTCCGCCATGCGTTTCTCGCCTTCGCCAATGCCGATCCTGCACTGGAGAGCATGCTGCTGGACTGGAACGCTCGCTATCCCTCGCATTTCGCGCCCCCGCTGGCACTGGCGTATTACTACGAGCATTTCGGCTGGCTGGCGCGTGGCAGTCAGTGGGCCAGCAAGACGCCGGAGCGGCAGTTCCTGTCAATGCATGAGTACTTCGCCAAGGCCAGAAAGATGATTACGGTCGCGCTGCAGCGCAATGCCAAGCTCATTGTCGCCTATGAGCGTTTACTGCGGATGGACAACGCCGAGGGCGAATCGGCGTCGTTGCTTGCAAATCTCAAACAGGCATTAGAAGTGGATTCCCACTCCTATCTTCCCCACTACCAGTATGTGTTCTCCAGGATGCCGAAGTGGGGTGGTTCCATGCGAGAGGTTGAGCAATACCTGGTGTTCTTGGAAGAGCTGATGGCGTCGAATCAGCGACTGGCGAGCCTGCGGGGATTTGCGGATTTTGTGCGCGCTGACCGGATACGATCAAAGAAACGATGCCGAGAGGCGATTGCCTATCTGGATAAGGCACTGTCCAAGGGCGAGCACCATATTTTCTACCTAGAGCGTGCCTATAAGCATGCTTGCCTGCGTGACTATGATGCGGCAATCAGGGACCTAGATAGCTCCCTGGAGTTAAATCCCGAGAATGCCAGGCGCCTTGCCTTGAAAGGACAATATCTCTATCGCTTAAAGAACTACGATGCAGCGCTGCAGGTACTCAACGAGGCCATTGGCTACGACCGGATGAGCCGGCGCGCGCTCACCACCAGGGGGCGAGTCTATTATGAGCTGAAAAAGTATGACCTCGCGATAGCAGATCTGCACGATGCCATCGCCTACGATGACACCAATGCGGTGTCGCGAAGTTATCTGGGCTCGGTGTATTACTCCAAGAAAGATTACCAGAGCGCGATAGAGCATTATGAAATAGCCTTGGCGCTTAGACAGGATGGCCTAAATGACCGCTATTGGCTGGCGGCAGCACGCTGGCACTTGAACGACTGTGTTTTTATGTCTGACGCCCGCAGCTATCTTGCGCAGTGTGAGTCGGAGGGAAGCTGTTCGAAGAAGCGACTTGACTGGATGTCGGGATCGCTGTCAGCGCTGGAAAGTCGAGGTGTTTGCTCGGGGAAGAACTGAGTTCTTGTGCTAGAAAATCGGGGGCTGTCCCCGTTTTCTTGTCGTTTTCTTGTTTTCTTGTGGTCATTTCGAGAAGCCGGATCACGTTGTTCAGTGATCTGGGGACGCGGCAATCTCATGCCGATTGGCAGAGCGCTGATGGAGATCGCCGCGTCGCAGAAAAAAGCTCCTCGCGATGACGAGGAATAATTGGGGACAGCCACCAAATTGCGGGCGCGAGTGCAGACTCATTGTGCGGTAATGGTTGGTATGGACGGCGCCTCGCCGCTCTGCTCGCAGTAATACTTTAGCCAGGCGTGCCAGCGCTGGTTGCCCAATTCATTGCGACCGAAGGTGACCGAGGCCGGTGAGCCGACGGCGAGGTTTTGCTGCACCTTGTCCACCATGGAGTAGTCTTCGGCGCGCACCGCGTTGTGGTAGAGGGCGATCTCGGCGCGTACCTGCTCGCTGTATTCCTCGTTCTCTGTCGCAGGGGCGTAGAGAAAATACTGCTCGGTTCGGGATTGATCCGCGCTGGCACCCGGCCATAACACCGAGATCATGCCGCCCCAGTCCCGCGCCACCGAAATGGACACATTGGGGAACACGGTGCGGATGATGATGGTGCCTGCGTCCGGCAGTTCGGGAGCTCGGTCGCGGTCCAGCTCTTTCTGCGCAAAGCTCATGCGCTGGTGCGGGCCCCAGTGGTCGAACAGCAGCACATTGTTATGCACCACGCTGCCGACGCTGTGGGGGTGCAGCGAGGCTAGGTGATAGCCGTCCAGGTAGCCGTCGTGGGCCAGCTTCCAGTTGCCGGTGCTGAGTTCGCGCCTGTCCCACAGCTGCCAGCGCTCGAGCCCCAGTTCGCGGAGTTCCGCCAGCATGCCGCCCAGAAACTCTTCAAGCACAACTGTTTCGCCCAGGGAGACAAAAATTAGCCCCGCGTCTTCGGCGCAGGCCAGCGGCGCCAAATTGTGCTGCCGGCGCTCCAGCTCGCCAAATTTTTCCTGATCGAGGATGCTGATCAGTTCGCCGCTGCGGTTGTAGCGCCAGGCGTGGTAGGGACAGACCAGCTTGTGGCAATGGCCGCGGCCCTCGTCTTTCAGCCGGCCGCCGCGGTGCTGGCAGCTGTTGATAAAGGCGCGCACGCGCTGATCGTCGCCGCGAATCAGCAGCACCGACGTGTCCATCAGTTGCAGCGCCTTGTAGTCGCCGGGCGCGGGCAACTCCACACTGAAACCGGCCAGCAGCGGCAGGCGCTGAAAAAGGTATTCGCGTTCGCGCTGCCACTGCTCGGGGTCCAGGTAATAGTCGGCGGGCAGTTGCAACTTGCCGGGGGCGAGGTCGCTGCTGCCGGCGCGCAGGTGCCGCTGCAGCCGACGGTTCAGGGCCTGTGGCCCGATGTGGGTGAATATTGCCGCCATCAGCCCGCGCACACCCCGCCATCCACCGGCAGTGCGACGCCGTTGATATGCCGCGCGCGCTCGGAACTCAGAAACAGTATTACCTGGGCGATATCCTCGGCCTCGGCCATCTCGGTTAGCGGCAGGTAGCGCGCCATCAATGCCGGGTCGGCATCGGGTGGCGGCATAAAACCGGCGACCATGGCGGTGTCGGTGCCGCCCGGACACACCGCGTTGACGCGCAGCCCCTGTTGGGCATATTCCAGTGCCAGCGACTGGGTCAGTCCGATGACCGCAAACTTGCTGGCGCAGTAGGCCGCGGTATAGGCCTGGCCCTTGAGGCCGGCGACGGAGGCGAGGTTGACGATGCAGCCGCCGCGCTCGAGCAGGTGGGGGATGACCGCCTGACTCAGATGGAAGACACCATTGAGGTTGGTGTCGATGACCGCCTGCCAGTCCTCAACGGCGATGTCGGTGAAGTAAGCGCAGCGGGCAATGCCCGCGCTGTTGCAGAGCACATCGATGCCGCCGAACTGTTCGACGGCAGTGGCGATCACCTGCCGGCAACTGGCCGGATTTCTGACATCCAGCAGCTGTGTCGCAACGCTGCTTTCATGGCTGTGGGCATCGGCGCGTAGCGCATCGGCGGTCTGGCGCAGCGCGGTTGCGTCGATATCGCACAGGGTCAGCGACGCGCCGGCGCTGGCAAAGGCCTGCGCCACGGCGCGGCCGATGCCAGAGCCCGCGCCGGTGACGACGACCGATTTATTGGCAAACTTCAGTTCTGACATATCGGTTTTTCTCTCGCTTGCAGCGCAGGTCAACTTCAGCTTGGAAGCAGCGTTCGGCGCACAGCCGCGCCATCAATGCGCCTTGAGATAGGCGATCAGTGCGTGCCGGTCGCTGTCGCCCAACTCACAGCCGAACACATGGCCGGCGCGGCTGAAGGGGCGCTGCTCGGGATTGGCCTGGGCCTCGCGGGGGCCGTCCAAGCACAGCAACTGTTCCAGGCTGTCCAGTTCGCCGTTGTGCAGAAAGCGCTTCATGGTCCACAGGCCCACTAGCCGCGGCGATTTGACGCCGTGGGTCAGGCCCTCGCCCTCCTCGAACTCCACATTGCAGCAGGGTTCGCCGTCCAGCTCCGGGTCCAGCCAGTAGCGTAGGGCGTCGTCGGTGCCGATTTCCTCGAAGTTGTAGATGCGCTTGCCGCTGCCGTGGGGACCGTCGTGGCAGTCGATGCAGCCCTCGCGGTAAAAGAGCTGCTCACCGCGGGCGAGCTGTTCACGTGGCGCCGGCTCGGGGTTGGCCGGGGCGCGCAGGCTGTGCACGTATGCCACCAGCGGGCGCAGGCGCTCGCGCGGCCACTGCTCGGGTTCGCCACCGCCCAGCTGGATGAAGCCCTCCAGGAAGCGGTAGAGGCTGTGGCCGACGCCGCTGTGGGCCAGCATGCCGTGGATCATGCCCGTGCGCTCGCGCTCGCTTTCATTGGGCATGCCCCACAGGCTGAGGATCTTGCCGGCGATGTGCACGTCGTCTTCCAGCGGCAGCGGGTCAATGACGAAGTCCTGCACCCCGGTCTTCCAGCTGGCGTAGTGGCCCTCGTCCTCGCGGTCGGGCAGGGTGGCGGAGGTGGCCAGTGGCGCCATCAGCGGCAGGAAGTCGGCGGCGATGCGGGCGCGCAGCTGCGGGTCGGCGGCCACCTTGTCCAGCAGCGGCCGCACTTTTTCCACCGCGTCAGGGTGGTGGCGCGACTCCGGGTCGCCGATGGCGAGCATTGGGAACAGGAACATGCTCAGCATTTGCCGACCGTAGTCGTAGTCGTGGTTGGGTGCGCCCACCGAGTAGCGGCCGTCGGGAAGCTTGCCTAAGTGGCAGGCTGGGCAGGTGTAGGCGTAGCTGTCGACGATGGGCGGGGTGCCGAAGTTGCGCGAGGGGGTGATGCCCAGCGGCAGGCTTTCGTCGGCGGTGGGGTCGGGAATCATGCCGTGGCCGGCAAAGCCGGGGCCGACGATGTCGGGGAACTCATTGATCAGCAGGCGCAGCAGTGGGCCCGGCGCACCCACGGTGTCGTAGGTTTCATAGAAGAACATGTACTTGCCACACAGCAGCATGTCGCGGCGCGTGGGTTCGGCCATGGCCTCATAGCGCTCGCAGGCGCCTTCCAGCTTGCCGTATTCCAACACCTCCATCAGGTCCCAGGAGCTGTTGACCAGGCCCTCGGTGGTGTCGGGCCGCGGCGCGAAGGGACCGTCAACGCGGGGAGGGAGTCCAGCGGCGGGTGCGCCGCGGCGATGGCTGTCGTCGTTGCAGCCGCCGGCGAGCAGCAGGGCGGCCAGCGCCAGCGTTGCGATCAATCGTGTCGTCATAGCAGTGCCTCTCGTTATCGTTATCGGCACGCCGGGCCGGTTTCGGTCCGGCACTTACAGAGTGAGTCAGAGCGCTACCAGCACCTTGCACTGTTCGCCCGGGCTGCGCAGCGCCTCGAATACCGGCGGCATGGACTCCAGTGGCACGGTATCGGTAACCATGGCCGAGGCGTCGATGCGGCCCTGGGCCAGCAGTTGCATGGCAGTGAGAAAGTCGTCACGGCTATAGGCGATGGCGAACTGGATGCGCAGCTCCTTGGTTAGCGCGATAAAGGGCATAAAGCTGTCGGGCTGTTCGCACACCCCCACCGGTACGATGCGGCTGCCGAAGGCGGCGATGTCCACGCAGTGTTGGAGCATGCCGGGCGCGCCCACGCACTCGAAGATGATGTCAGCATCGCCGCCGGCGGCATCGCGCATCTGCTCGGCCAGGTTCTCACCGGGCTCGATCAGGGCGGTGGCGCCGAGCTTGGCGGCCAGCGCGCGGCGGCCGCTGGCGGGTTCGCTCACCACCACCGCGGCCGCGCCCAGGGTATTGGCCCACAGCGCCACCGCCAGCCCCACCGGGCCGGCACCAAGAATCAGCACGCGCTGCCCGGCCTGCAGCCCGGCCACGCGCACCGCGTGCAGCGCCACTGCCAGCGGCTCGATCAGCGCGGCGCGCTCAAAGGCCAGCGCATCGGGCAGACGCAGGGTGGCGCTGGCATGGGTCTTGACGTAGTCGGCGAAGCCGCCGGGTACCTCCAGCCCGGTGAGCCGGCGCTGGCTGCACTGGAAAGGGCGGCCGTTGACGCAGGCGGGGCAGCGGCCGCAGGCGAGAAAGGGCAGGGCGCAGACGCGCTCGCCGGCCCGCCAGTGCTCGCGGGTGTGGGCGCCACCATCCACCACTTCGCCAACGAACTCGTGGCCGAGAATGGAATCGCAGGGTACGGTGGCAATGCCTTCGCGGGTGGCGTGCAGATCGGTGCCGCAGATGCCGCAGTAGGCGACCTTCAGCACCAGCTCGTCGGCCTCCGGTGTGGGGTCGGCCACGGTGTCGATAGTCAGCGGGCGATCAACACCCTTGAACACGGCGGCTTTCACAGCTCAGGCCGCATGACGTTCGGTTGGGTGCAGGCTGGCCGCGCTGCTGGGGCGCTGCAGCATGCGCTGGTACCAGTCGCTCAGGGTTTGCTGCGCGGGTTCAATGGCCTGGCGGAAGGGCGCGAGGAAATCGACGAAGGCAAACAGCAGAATATCCGCCAGGCTGAAACGCTCGCCGCAGATCCAGCGCCTGCCCGCCAGTTGCCGTTCCAGCCACTGCAGGTTGGTGCTGCTGATGGCGCGCAGATCGCTTACCGCGCCCGGCAGCAGCTGATAGCGGTCTTTGAACAGCTCGAAGCCCTCGGCAGAGCGGAAGGCCAGCACCTCCGGCTCGATAATGCGCTGGTCGATGCGGCGCAGCCACATGCGGGTTTCGGCGCGCTGCTCGGCGCTGTCGCCGATCAGGGTGGGTGCGGGGTGCAGCTCTTCCAGATATTCGCAGATGGCGGTGATCTCGCAGATCACGCGGCCGCCTTGCAGCTGCAGGCAGGGGGTTTGGCCGGTGGAGTTTTTGGCCAGGTAGTCGGGTTGGCGGTTGGCGCCGGCCAGGATATCGACCTCGACCGTTTCCAGTTGCAGGCCTTTCTCGGCGGCAAATTGGCGCACGACGCGGGGGTTGGGGCCGATGGAGGAGTAGAGTTTCATGATTGCCTCTCGCGCTGCTAGATAGTTGTTGGGTTCCGCAACGGTGCGCATAGCGCACCCTACGACAGTCTTGCCGCCGTCATTGCGAGGAGCGAAGCGACGCGGCAATCTCCTTACAGTCACTGCCACGCTGCATGAGATTGCCGCGTCGCGGAAAAGCACTGCTCGCAATGACGGTGTTTGTTTAAGGTTCCGTGCGTTTATCAAAGCGAATATGCAGACTGTCCAATCCCCGCAGCAGCAGATTGGGCCAGTAGGCCGGCTCGGGTTTGTCCTCGGCCAGGCGGATGTTGTCCAGCCGCCCCAGCAGTTTGCTGAAGGCCACCTGCATTTCCTTGCGCGCAAGCATGGCGCCCAGGCAAAAGTGGATGCCCTGGCCGAAGGCCAGGTGCGAGCTGGCGTTATCGCGGCTCACGTCCATGCACTCGGGGGCGTCGAACTGTTCGGGGTCGCGGTTGGCGGCGGCGAAGCGCAACATCACTTTGCTGCCGGCGGGAAGGAGCACGCCGTGCAGCTCAGTGTCGCGGGTGACCAGCCGCCACATGCCGGCGGTGGGCGACTCCAGTCGTAGCATCTCCTCCACCGCATTGGCAATCAGCGCCGGCTCGGCGCGCAGCTTCGCCATCTGCTCGGGGTACTGCAGCAGCTGCCACAGGCCGCCGGCGATGGATGAGGTGGTGGTCTCGTTGCCCGCCACCAGCAGTTGCTGCAGCAGGCTCAGCAGTTCCTCGGTGGTCAGCGGGCGGCCGTCGTCGATTTCGGCCCGGGCGAGGTCGGAGATGATGTCGTCCCGCGGTGACTGGCGGCGCTCGGCCAGTTTGTCCACGAAATAGTGTTGGAACTCGACGATCAGCCGAGCGTTCTCCACCTCGGCGTCACTGCCCTGCTCATCGGAATATCGACCGAGCTGGGCGGCGCTGGCGTCGGACCAGCGCTTGAACAGTGCCAGGTCACTGCGCGGCACACCCAGTTGGTCGGCGATGATATACACCGGTAGTGGCACACAGAACTCGCCGACGAATTCGCACTCGCCGCGCTCAATAAAGGCGTCGACCAGCTCGTCGGTGATGGTCTCCACATAGTCGTGCATCTGCTCCACCCGGCGCGCCGAGAATACCTTGTTGAGCAGGCTGCGGTAGGTCTTGTGGCCGGGCGGATCCATGGTCAGCAGGGTGTTGGCCGGTTTCCAGCCCTGGGCCAGCACTGCTGCCGCCTCGGGCGAGGGGCCGCCGATATTGAGTGCGGCGCTGATGTCGTTGGAGTACAGGTCGGTCTGTTTGAGCAGCTTGCGAATATGCTCGTGGCGGCTGACGACGTAGATGTCGGTGCCTGGAACCGGGTACACCGGCGCCTCGCGATGCAGTTCGCGGTAGAAATCAAAGGGGCAGCTCAGGGTCTGTTCCGAAAAAAAGTCGTGTGCCTCCAGGGGGCAGTTCATACCGGTAACTCCGCTGATTGGCCTGATCGTGATTCTGAGCTTAGCAACAAACGAATATTAAAAACAAGCATAAATGTTTGTTTAATAATGGGGCTCTGATAGCATCGGAAAGTGCAGGATCGAATAACGACAGGAGAGAGTACCGTGAGCAAGAGTGATCGCTTCGATGTATACCTGGTGGCGGCGGGCAAGTACCACGATATCGACCACGCCCGGCTGGAACTGCTGAAACTGCTGGCGGAACAGCCGCGGATCCGCGTGCGGGTGGGAGAGGACTACAGCGATATCGCGGCTATTGAGCGCGCCGATCTGGTGATCAGCTACACCTGCGACGTGCTGCCCACGCCAGAGCAAACCGCTCGGCTCTGCGACTGGATGGCCAGCGGTGGCAGGTGGTTTGCGCTACACGGCACCAACTCGGTGCTGCGCTTCCTGGACGATGGCCGGGTGGACTGCCCCGACGACAATCCCGCCTTTATGCAGCTATTGGGGAGCCAGTTCCTGGCACACCCGCCGATTGCTGAATACCGCGTTCGGATCGCGAACGCTGAGCACCCGCTGACCGCCGGCATCGATGAATTTGCGGTGGATGATGAGCTGTACCTGTCGCGTCTGCACGGCGAGCCGGAGGTGCTGTTGCACACGGAGTACCGCGGCACGGTACCGGAGTTTGCCCACAGTGACTGGGAGAACGACGACTCGCGGCGGCCAGTGATGTATCTGCACCTCTACGGCGAGGGCCGTGTGTTGTATCTGACCCTGGGGCACTGTCGCGGCAAGTACGACATGCAGCCGCTGATGGCCGAGTACCCGGTTCGCGAGCTGGGAGCGTGGAAGACGCCGGAATATTATGAGTTGCTGCGGCGGGGAATTCGCTGGGGGATGGGGGAGTTGGGGTAATAGCTTGTTGCTGTCGTGGCGATCTCCATCGGGTCACTGCCATCCGGGTGGAGATTGCTTCGTCGCTGCGCTCCTCGCAATGACGGGGAAATAATCAACCTCAAAAGTAAACCCGTCATCGCGAGGCGCGATTTCGCGCCGTGGCGATCTCCATCAGGTTACTGCCATTCTGACGGAGATTACCGCATCGCTTCGCTCCTCGCTGTGACGCGGTGCGTTTAATCCTGAATTTTTAACATCAGCTTGCCATTGTTGGCGCCGCGGAACAGTTCGTTCAGCACCTCCGGCGCGTGCTCCAGGCCCTCGCGCACGTCGGCGCGGTAGCGCAGCTTGCCCTCCATAAACCAGCTTCCGATGTCGGCCATGGCTTCTTCGGCGCGGTGCAGGTAGTCCATCACGATAAAGCCCTGCACCTTGGCGCGGCGGATCAGGATGTTCTTGTAGTTGCGCGGGCCGGGCGCGTCGTCGCCGGTGTTGTACTGGGAGATCAGGCCGCACTCGATGATGCGGGCGAAGTCCTTGATCTGACCCAACACCGCGTCCAGAATCTCGCCGCCGACATTGTCGAAGTAGATGTCGATGCCCACGGGACAGGCGGCGCGCAGGGCGCCATCGACATCGCCGGCCTTGTAATCCACCACCGCATCGCAGCCCAGTTCGTCTTTCAAATAGGCGCACTTATCTGCGCCGCCGGCAATGCCGACCACGCGCAGGTTGTGGATCTTGCCCATCTGGCAGACCAGCGAGCCCACGGCGCCGGCGGCGCCGGATACCACCAGGGTTTCGTCGGGCTGGGGCTGGCCGATATCCAGCAGGCCGAAGTAGGCGGTCATGCCGGTGGCGCCCAGCAGGGCGTGGTGGGCCTCCAGCGGGATGCCCGGAATATCGGGCACGACGGTGGCCAGCTCGCCGGGCAGCACCGCGTAGTCCTGCCAGCCCAGCAGGCCGGTGACCCGCTCACCCTCCTTGACGCCTTCGCAGCGGGACTCTTCCACCACGCCGATGGCCACGCCGCGCATCACCTCGCCCAGCGGTACCGCCGGCAGGTAGGAGTCCTGCTCGTTGACCCAGAGGCGGTTGGTGGGGTCCAGTGACAGCAGTTGGTTGCGCACCCGTATCTGTCCGGGCTGCAGCTCGGCCACGGGTTCCTCTACCCACTGGAAATGCGCTTTGCTCAGTTCGCCATTGGGGCGGGCGGCGAGTCGCCATTGTCGGTTGATCATGTGGCTTGCGGCTCCTGAAAGTTTCCGATCGGCTTCAGTCGGTCAGGCCGGCCATCCAGTTGGCGTGGAAGCCGTTGGGTACCCGTCCCGGAATATGGATTTTTGCCACCGGCCCCGCGGCGACGTCGCCGGCGCAGAGGATGGAGAGAAAGGCACCCTCGTCGGGGTTGTAGACGTAGCACATCAGGTAGCCGTCCTCCTCGCGCTCGCTGCGGCTGGAGGGCACGTACACCGGCTCGCCGGCGTTTGCGTGCTCGCCGTAAGTGTGCAGCTGTGCGCTACCGTTAGTCAGATCGTAGCGCAGGGTGCTGTTATAGCCGTGGTAGCTGCCCGCCCACTGGTGGGTGTTCGAGGCGGTGGCGAAGCCGTAGCGGTAATCTAGGCCGGTACGGCGCTCGTCGACGCGGGAGAACTCGCAGAACACATCGCCCACCGGGCCGTCGCTGACGGCGCCGCTGGCCAGGTCGATGGTCATGCGGTGCAGGTGGCGCGGCTGGCGCTCGGCTTGGGCCTGCAGGCCCTGGGATATGGGCAGGCTGGCGATCCAGATATAGTCGATGACCAGTTTGTCGCCCGCCTCGTAGCCGTTGCAGAAATGCCAGCTGAAGAAGGCCTCCTTATCGAACCAGCGAACCGGGCCGCCGGCGCGCGGCACCGCCGCGATGCGCGTCGGTTGGCTGCCGTCCCAGCGAAAGGGATCGCCGCCCTGCATCGCCGCTTCCAGGTCGGCGAAGGCCGGGCAGCAAAAGAAAATGATGTAGTTCTCGGTGATCTGCAGGTCGTGGATCACCACCTTCTCCGGCATCTCCACCGGGATGGCGCGTAGGTGCTGGCCGTCGCGGTCGAAGATCTGGGCGCTGAGGTAGGGTGGTGCCCAGCCCTGGGTACAGGTGATCATCTCGCCGGTGGTGGGGCAGAACTTGGGGTGGGCGAAAAAGGCATCACCGGGCTGCAGCGCACCGCCGCAGTCGTCCAGGCCCGCGGTGGACAGGTCCGCATTGAGCCGGTGCGGAAAGCCGCCCTCCCACAGCGCCAGCAGCTTGCCGCCGTGGTAGATCACGTTGGTATTGGCGGTGTTTTTCAGCGGGTTGGGATCGCCGCCAGCGGCGATCACCTCCTCGGGCACAGGCGTTAGTTTGCCCACCGAGCCGTAGATGCGGCGGCCGAACTGGCGCTCAGTCTTGAGCTGGCCGGTCTGTACCCAGCGGTTGCGGTAATGCAGCTTGCCGCGGTCGAAGTAGATGGCGTGCACCATGCCGTCTCCGTCCAGCGGGTAGACATAGTGGTCGGGTTGGTAGGCGACGTTGGGACCGTTGCGCATAAAGGCGCCCACCAAATCGTCGGGAACCTCGCCCTCGATGCGCAGCTCGTCGTGGCTGAAATCGCGTTCCTCGGCGACCGGGGCATAGTTGTCCTGCAGGTAGGGAAAACGGCTCAGGTCCATGGTGCTCTCCTTATTGTTGGGCACTGTTGTTAGGCCTTGGCTTGTGTGCTGTAGGCTGCGCTGTGCGCACCTTCAGATGTCCTGATAAACCTCTGTCATTGCGATCGGGCGGCGCGGCAATCTCGGTCAGTGTGGCAGTGACTGGATGGAGATCGCCGCGTCGCATGCGCTCCTCGCGATGACGGGCTGCCGATAGTCGCAATGCTTTGCTATTCGTCTCACGCTTTCGACTTCCGACTTCCGACAGTTTTAGCGATCCAACCCACCCATACACACGTACTTAGTTTCCAGATAGTCCTCGACACCATACCTGGAGCCCTCGCGGCCCAGGCCCGATTCCTTGACGCCGCCGAAGGGAATGACCTCGCTGGTGATGCCCACCTCGTTGACGCCCACCATGCCGTAGTCCAGCGCCTCGCTGACCCGCCATACGCGGCCGACGTCGCGGCTGTAGAAATAGGCGGCGAGGCCGTATTCGGTGTCGTTGGCTAGGGCGATGGCCTCGGCCTCGTCGCTGAAGCGGAACACCGGCGCCACCGGGCCGAAGATTTCCTCGCGGTGCACACGCATGTCGGCGCTGACATGGGTGATTACTGTGGGCTGGTAGAACTGTTCGCCGGCGCTGTGGCGGGCGCCGCCCACTACAATCTGGGCGCCAGCGGCGATGGCGTCCTGCACCAGGCCGTCGACCTTGATCAGCGCCGCGGGGGTGATCAGCGGGCCGATCTGGTTGGTTTCAATCAGGCCGGGGCCCACTTTCAGTGCGGCTACCGCGGCGGTGAATTTCTCCACAAAAGCGTCGTAGATGCCGTCCTGCACCAGCACGCGGTTGGCACAGATGCAGGTCTGACCGGCGTTGCGGAACTTGGTGCCGATGGCACCGGCTATCGCCAGCTCCAGGTCGGCGTCGTCAAACACGATGATGGGCGCGTTGCCGCCCAGCTCCATCGACACTTTTTTTACGGTGGCGGCGCTGTCGCGCAACAACCGCTTGCCTACCGCCGTGGAGCCGGTGAAGCTGAGTTTGCGCACCGCCGTGCTGGTGGTGAGTTCAGCACCGATGGCGGCGGCGTCGCGGCCCACCACGATGTTCAGGGTGCCGGCGGGCAGGCCGGCGCGCTGGGCCAGTTCCGCCAGTGCCAGTGCCGACAGCGGCGTCTCCTCCGAGGGCTTGATCACAATCGTGCAGCCCACCGCCAGCGCCGGTGCCGCCTTGCGCGTGAGCATGGCGCTGGGGAAGTTCCAGGGGGTAATGGCCGCGACCACACCTACCGGCTGCTTGAGGGTGAGGAAGCGGCGATCGCCGGCGGTGCTCTGCAGTACGTCGCCGTCCACCCGCTTGGCTTCCTCGGCGAACCACTCGACGAAAGAGGCGGCATAGGCGATCTCGGCGCGGGCCTCGGCCAGGGGCTTGCCCTGCTCCAGGGTCATCAGCCGCGCCAGGTCTTCCTGCTTGGCCATGATCAGTTCAAACCAGCGGCGCAACATGCCGGCACGCTCCTTGCCGCTGCGCGCGCGCCAGGCCGGCAGCGCGCGCTCGGCCGCGGCAATGGCGCGACGGGTCTCCTCGGCGCCGGCATCAGTGACGCGGGCGATGATGTCGCCGTTGGCCGGGTTGCTGACGGCAAAGCTGTCGGCGCCAGCATTCCAGGTGCCGTCAATATAGGAGGCTGTCTTGATCAGGTCGTGGTCCTGCATTTGATCCAGAGGCATGCTGTGTTTCGGTCCTGTGTTGTTGTCGGCGGCATCGTTATAGCTGGCTGTCATTGACAGCGCAGCCCTCGGCATTTATAAAACATACACGAATGTTTGTTTGGTGGGAAGGGCGGTGGTCGCTTTGCTAGTGGTAACTCTCGCGGTAAGTAGGGCGGGGCAATCAATTTATAATGTGGCCGGAAATGGCTGCGCCGGAGTTTAGTTTCAGCTTGTTGTTGTTTTCTAAAAAACAATCATATATGTTTTTAATCTGGCGACGCGGGCATCTCGGCAGAAGGCGGGAATGTCAGCGGTAGACTCGGCTTCCTGCCGGTGATATACAGGTGAATGCCATGACGCATAATTATAACATTAGTATTAATCCGGTGGTTCGCGCCGCCGCCTCACTGATCGCATTGCTGGCGGCCAGCGCCAGTCTGGCCGAGGGGCCGGTGTTGGAGGAGGTGATTGTCACCGCCCAGCAGCGCTCCCAGAGTGTGCAGGACATTCCGGTTTCGGCCTCGGCACTAATGGGCGAGGGCCTGCAGAAGCAGGGCATCTCGCGCATGGAGGAGATGACCGGCACCGTGCCCAATCTCACCATCAACAAGGGCGCCTTTACCAATGTGATCAATATCCGCGGCGTCGCATCGGGGCTGAATCAGGGTTTCGAGCAATCGGTGGGCATGTTTGTTGACGGCATCTACATGGGCCGCGGCCAGCAGATGCGCATTCCGTTTATGGACCTGGAGCGGGTGGAGATCCTGCGCGGTGCCCAGTCGGTGCTGTTCGGCAAGAACACCATCGCCGGCGCCATCAGCATGCACTCGACCCGTCCGGGCGATGACTTCGAGGGCCGGCTGGACGCCAGCTACGATCCCGAGTACGGCACTCACTCTGCAGAAGTGGGGGTGTCTGTGCCGCTGGGCGACAGTCTGGGCCTGCGCCTGGCCTATCGCCGCGGCGGCAGCGACGGCTATATGGACAACCTGGTGGACGACACCAACACCCCCTGGTCGGAAGAGGAGTCGGCGCGCCTGGGCCTGCAGTGGGATATCAGCGAAAACCTGCAGGTCTACCTGAAATACCAGCAGTCGACGTTTGACACCAAGGGCCGCAATTGGGAAGTGGTGCTGTCGCCCAGTGACGAGGCGCTGGCGATTTACGGCGAGGACGATCGCGACTACCGGCACAGCATTTCCAACAACACCGGCCCGCTGGTGGGCACCGACTTTGCCTTCGAGTTCAGCGATAACAACAGCCGCAATGCCGCATTGCAGATCGATTACGCGGTGGACGCCGGCACCTGGACTCTGATCAGCGGCTACTCCGCTTATGACTACCACGAAATGCACGACGCCGACTGGTCGCCCCAGGCCTGGATCGCCGGTGACGAGCGCGAGGATTTCGCGCAGTACAGCCAGGAGATCCGCTTCGTGTCGGCGGTGGGCGAGCGCTTTGATTACATCCTTGGCGCCTACGCGCAGACCAGCGATCTGGAGTACGACGAGATCATGGCGGTGCCCTATTTCGGCGAGGTGGACGTGGCTAGCTCGTTGGCCGCCACTGATCTGGGCCTGCCGCCGGGTACGTTGCTGTTTTCCAATGCCAGCTCCCAGGTCACCGGCTATGATCGCCGGGCGGACACCGCCTCCGCCTTCGGCCAAGTCAGCTGGCGCATGACCGAGGCTTTGCAGCTCACTGTGGGTGCGCGCTACGTGTATTCCGAGACCGAAGCCTCCCACAATCTGTTCGTGGCCGACCTGTTCGGCAATGCCGAATACCAGCCCGAGGGCGTGGACATCGGCGGCGGTATCGGTCTCGGCCCGCGCGGCGCCGACGTCACCTTGGTGGTATGGGATATGATTGGGGTCGAGCCGCATCGCTTCGACAAGGAAATGCGTGAGGCCGAGGACATCACCGCCGGCGCCAACCTCCAGTACACCTGGAGCGACGATGTGATGAGTTATATCCGCTACGACAAAGGCATCAAGGACGGCGGCTTCGACCCGCGCTCGGTATCGGCAGACCCGGAGGATTTCGAATTCCAGGAAGAGATGGCCGAAACCGTGGAGCTCGGGGTCAAAACCACCTTGGCCGGTGGCGCCGCCGAGCTCAATGTGGCGGCCTTCTACTCGCAGATGGAGGATCGCCAGGTGTCGGTGTTCAACGGCGGTCTGGCTTTCGAGGTCAGCAACGCCGGTGAGGCCGAATCCCACGGTGTGGAGATTGACGGCCGCTGGCTGCTGACCGAGCGGCTGATGGCGACCGCCGCGCTGGGTTATATCGACTTCGAGTGGGTGAAGTACACCCGCGCCGGCTGTGCGCCGTCCTTCAAAGGCAGTGACAAGGACAACGGCGATGGCACCTGCGACCTTTCCGGCGAGACCACCTTCGGCACCCCCGAGCTGACCGGTTTCCTGGCGCTGGACCACTACTTCATGCTCAGCGACGGCATCAAGTTCGCCTCGAGGCTGTCGTTGAAGTACCGCGACGACGCTTTCGTCAACCCGGGTCTGGACCCGCTGCTGGTGCAGGAGGCCTATACCCTGGTGGACCTGCGCCTCGCGCTGCAGGACATCGACGACGACTGGGAGCTGGCCCTGCTGGCCACCAACGTCACCGACGAGAACACCATGCAGGCCGGCACTGTGATACCGCTGTCGGAAGACACCGCCGGAGGTATTGGCGCCTACGTGGCGACTATCAATCCGCCGCGCGCAATCTCCGTGCAAGGTCGGCTCCGCTTTTGAGGTATCGCCCGGCAGTGACCAGCGTCGCCGTGCACAGCGTCAAGAAACAAAACAGGCAGCGCTGGTTTTTACAGTCAGCAGCATTTTCCTGGCAAGTGCTGCCACGTATAATGGGCGCGTCCACGACGGAAAGGTAGCCACAGCGCATGAATAATCCAGTCGCCCGCCGGCGCAAGGCCGGCACCCGCGAGGGCTCATGGCAGGCGGAAAAGAGCCAGATGACCCGCACCGCCATTCTGGAAGCGGCCATCCGCTGCCTGATTCAGTATGGCTACAGTCATACCACCACGCCGCGCATCTGCGAGGAGGCCGGCGTGTCCCGCGGCGCGATGATGCACCACTTCCCGTCGCGCAACGAGGTGATTGCCGCCACCGTGCTCTATGTGCAGGAAAAACGCATGCGGGAGTTTCGTGAGGCGATTCCCTACCTGCCGCCCCACGAGGCCAAGGAACTGACCCGCGAGGATTTTCGTGAGGGTATCCTCGGCATCTGGAAATACCTGAACCAACCCAGCTTTACTGCCTACCAGGAACTGTTTGTTGCCGCGCGCACCGACGCCGAGCTGGCCAAGCTGATGGAGCCGATGCAGAAGCGTTTCGAGAAGGAGTTCTACAGCGCTCAGGAGTCACTGTGGACCAAGGGGGACTGGGAGGAAGGGCAGATGCAACTGGTCTCCGACCTGGTCAACTTCACCCTGCGCGGCTTGGTGGGTTCCTATGTGCACTCGCGCAAGCGCGCCCGCTTTGACGCCATCGTCGAGCACCTCACTGACGAGTGTTACCGCATGTATCGCGGTAACAGCAAGAAGGGCTGAGGCGCACTCTCCTCATAACGCGCCGCGGCGGGCGGCGCTTTTCGCGATGGCGGTGACATACCCGCGTCATTGCGAGCCGCCACCGGCGGCGCGGCAATCTCATTCAGTGTGGCAGTGACTTGAGGATATTGCTGCGTCGCTTGCGCTCCTCGCAATGACGGGCGTTGTCGAATAGCGGAGCATCCCTGTCGTTGTGGGCTGGCCACACGGCAACCATCCATCGGGATGGCGCTGGCTTCAGCAAGATTGCTGGGTCGCTAGCAAGCGTTCCTCGCGATAACGGTGAGATAGTCGCGTCATTGCGAGCCGCCGCCTGCGACGTGGCAATCCCCTCCAGTGTGGCAGTGACTTGAGGAGATTGCCGCGTCGCTGGCGCTCCTCGCAACGACGGAGTTTGTCGAATAGCGCATCATTCCCCGGCATTTCCTGTCGACCTCGCTGCAACCCCATCCTACTGGCAGCCCCTGATTATCACTGCGCACTATTAAAAACAGGTAAGACTGTTTTTTTATTTTTCATTCCCCTATACTAAGTCGAAACTGAAGCATTGCTCGGCAATACGAGGGGATGTTCATGGCTGTGCTAGCCGACAAGGTCGTTCTTATTACCGGCGCCACCTCGGGCATCGGCGCCGATATTGCCCGCCGCTTCGCCGAGGAGGGCGCCGTGGTGCTGCTGTCCGGTCGCAGCGAGGAGCGCGGCGCGGCGCTGCAGCGAGAGCTGGGCGAGCGCGCCGAGTTTCTGCGCCAGGACATCGCCGAGGAGGCGGATTGGCAGCGGGTGATGGCGACCATTCGCCAGCGCTGGGGGCGGCTTGACGCACTGGTCAACTGCGCCGGCGTGATGCTGCCCGGGGATATCGAGAACTGCGACTACGACACCTTCCAGAGTACCCTGCGCACCAACGCCGGTGGCGTGTTCCTGGGCTGCAAATACGCCATCGAACTGATGAAAGATAACCCCGACGGCGCTGCGCTGGTTAATGTCGCCTCTACCACGGCGCTTAAGCCGGCACCCTGGGTCACCGCCTACGCCGCCAGCAAGGCGGCGATTCTGAGCCTGACCCGCAGCATCGCCCTGCACTGCGCCGGCGCCGGCTATACCATCCGCTGCAACGCGGTGCTGCCCGGGGTGGTGCGCACGCCCATGCTTGAGCCGCTGCTGGCCGCCGCCGGCGATCCGGAGGCGGCGCTGGCGGAGCTAGCCGCCACCCACCCGATCGGCCGCCTGGTAGAGGGGCGCGAAGTAGCCGAGGCGGTGCTGTACTACGCCTCAGAACGCTCCAGCGGCGTCACCGGCAGCCACCTGGCGGTGGACGGCGGTCAGACCGCCGCCTGAGCGCAGGGAGCGTTGCAACGAGTCTCCACGTCATAAGCCTAATAAGGAGCACACTATGGATCTGCAACTGAAAGACAAAGTGGCCGTGATCAGCGGCGCCACCAAGGGCATCGGTCGCGCCATCGCCGAGCTGCTGGCCCAGGAGAGCTGTCGGCTGGGCATCTGTGCCCGCGACGCGGCGGAAGTTGAGCAGGCGGTGGCGGAGCTGAGTCGCCACGGCGTGGCGGTATACGGCGCCGCCTGCGATGTGCGCGACGCCGATGCCTATGCCCAGTGGGTGGCGCGCTGCGCCGAGGAGCTGGGCGGCATCGACTGCTTCGTGCCCAATGTCAGCGCCGGCGGCTTCGACAGCAGCGAGGCCGGCTGGCTGGCCAATCTGGAGCTGGACATGCTGGGCACCGTGCGCGGCATCAATGCCGCTATGCCCTACCTGGAACAATCTGACTGCGGCGCGGTGCTGGTGATCGCCACCTCGGCGGCAGTGGAAAAGTTCGCCGGCCCCACCCCCTATGCGGCGATGAAGGCGGCGCTGCTCAACTACGCCGGCAACCTGGCCATGGAGCTGGCGCCCAAGGGCATCCGCGTCAATGCCGTCAGTCCCGGCCCGGTGTTTGTCGAGAGCGGCATGTGGGACCAGGTCAAGCAGGGCATGCCGCCGGTGTACGAGGCCACCCTGGCCGCCTGCCCCATGGGGCGTATGGCCACCGCAGAGGAGGTTGCCTTCCAGGCGCTGTGCCTGCTCAGCCCGCGCGCCAGCTACACCACCGGCAGCAACGTGGTGGTGGACGGCGGCTTTACCCAGCGGATTCAGTATTGAGGCGGGGCGCGAAACGGGAAACGCGAGACACAGAATATCAGCGCCGTCATTGCGAGGAGCGCAGCGACGAAGCAATCTCCTGACGGTCACTGCCACGCTGATGGAGATTGCCGCGTCGCCTTCGGCTCCTCGCAATGACGGCAGTCTAGATCGAGGTATCCATGTCCAATCACTGCGACATCATCGTCGTCGGCGCCGGTTCCAACTCCCTCACCGCCGCCGCCTACCTGGCCAAAGCCGGGCTCAAAGTCTGTGTGCTGGAAAAGAACGACCAGGTGGGTGGCGGTGTGGTATCCAAGGAGATCACCGCGCCGGGCTTCAAGCACGACACCCACGCCACCGGCATGATCATCGTCATGGCCAATCCGATGATCCGCCACGACGAGCTGGAGCTGCAGTCCCGCTTTGGCCTGCGCTTTGTCTGCCCCGATATCACCTATTCCTCCATCTTCGACGACAACACCTGGATGGGCACCTACGTCGACCTGGACAAGACCTGCGAATCCATCGCCAAGTTCTCGGCCAGGGACGCCGAGACCTACCGCGCCTTTGTGAACCGCACCATCGAGATGGGGCCGATGTTCACCGCTAGCATGTTCAAGCCGCCGCTGCCCTTCGGACCCTTTATGGCGATGCTGGACCAGAGCCCACTGGGTCAGGAAATCGTCGGCACCATGTTCAAGAGCGGCACCCAGCTCTGCCACGAACTGTTTGAGAACGAAAAAGTGCGCATGCACTTCATGAAGTGGATGAGCGAGGGCATGACCCACCCCGACGAGCGCGGCACCGCCATCGCCCTGTACTTCATGACCGCCGTCGCCCACACTCAGGAAGAGACCGCGGTGGTGGGTGGCAGCCAGGCGCTGAGCGACGCGTTGGCGGCCTGCATCGAATACCACGGCGGTGAGATTCGCCTCGACAGCGAGGTTACCCGCATCGTGATGAGCGGCGGCGAGGCCAGGGGCGTGGAGCTGGCCGGCGGTGAAATCCTGAGCGCGACAAAGGGTGTGGTGGCCTGCATCCACCCCCACCTGTTGGGGGATATGGTCGAGGGCCTGCACCAGCAGCTGGTGCGCGACGCCCGGAACTGTGAATTGTCCAGCTTCGGCGCCCTCAATACCCACTGGGCCCTGCATGAGGCGCCGGACTACCACTGCCGTGAGGTGAACGATTCGCTGCTGGTGGAGTGCCTGCCCTCACGTATGGAGCATCTGCGCAGCGCCCTGGACGACGTGCGCGACGGCCGCCTGGCCAAACATTTCAATGCGGTCATTGCCCACCACAGCCGCCACGATCCCAGCCGCGCGCCGGCCGGCAAGCACACCCTCTACCTGTACTGCTTCGCGCCGCTGGAGCTGAAGCGTGACGGCGGTTGGAGCGAGGAAGTCCGCGACCAATACAAGGAGTGGATGCTGGGGGAATACAGCAAGTTCTGCCGCAATATGACCAACGACAACATCATCGCCTCGGCGGCGGAATCGCCGGCGGATATGGCGCGCTGGTCGGCGTCTTTTCAGAAGGGCGACATCATGGGCATCGGCGCCTTCATGCACCAGTACCTGGGGCGGCGGCCGACGCCGGCGCTGGCGCGCTACGCCGTGCCCGGCGCCGACGGCCTCTACCTCAGCGGCCCCTTTATGCATCCCGGCGGTGCGGTGAACGGCGGCGGCCGCGCCACCGCGATGAAAATGCTGGACGACTTCGGCATGAATATCGAGTCAGTGATGCAGATCTGAGGAGGCCCCGTGAACGCATTTGTTTGTTGCGCGACAGCCAAAGCGCCGAATTATCACACTGCGAGGTCAGCATGAAAATCTACAGCGCCGATGGCTCCGTTTTGATGGAGGTCAAGGCCCTCAGCCACAGGGGCAACAACCTGGAATTCACCGGCACCGTCATGGGTGCCATGCCGGTCAAGGGCATCCTCACTCCCGGCGAGGCGCGCAAGGCCTTCGGTCTGATCCGCGGCAGCCTGTGGTTCTTCCTGCTCGGCTTCCTGTTGCGCAAATCCAAGCCCATTGAGGTGGCCAATCCCTATAGCCATTACAACTAGCAGGCACCAACGCATTTCGGAGGCAAGCGTATGATCAAGCCCGCTGAACAAGCCCGCAGTCTGGGCGACGTGGTCCGCTTCCACGCTGGACATCAACCCGAGGCTATCGCGCAGATCTTCGCCGGGCGCCGCAGCAGCTACCGCGCGCTCGACGAATACGCCTCGCGGGTCGCCAACGGCCTCCGCGCGCAGGGCCGAACGCCGCAGCAGCGCATCGCCTACCTGGGGCTCAACAGCGACTATTTCTTCGAACTGCTGTTCGGCTGCGCCAAGGCGGGCACCGTGCTGATCGGCCTCAACTGGCGGCTTGCGGCAGCGGAGCTGGCCTTTATTCTCAACGACGGCGAGGTCAAAACGCTGTTTATCGAGAGCGCCTTCCTGCCGCTGCTGACACAGCTGCGCGCCGCCTGTCCGGGTATCGAGGCGGTGATCGTCTGTGACGGCGAGGGCGCCGAATATCCGGCCTGGCGCGACGCCCAGGACAGCCGCGATTCGCAACTTGAGCGTGGCGGCGACGAGGTGGTGATGCAGATGTACACCAGCGGCACCACCGGCCAGCCCAAGGGGGTACTGATCAGCCACCGCGCCTTCTTCGCACAGATGGCCGGCGCCGCGGCCGCGGACTGGGGGGAGTGGCGCGATGACGACCTCAGCCTGGTGGCCATGCCCAGCTTTCATATCGGCGGCACTATGTGGGGCTTCACCGCCTTCTACCAGGGCAGCACCAACCTGATCCTGCCGGCGCCGGATGTGGCCGCTGTGGTCCAGGCAGTGGAGAGCGGCGCCAGCAAGATGTTTATCGTGCCGGCGCTGCTGCAGGCGCTGGTCAACGACGAGGCGGCGCAGCGGGCCGAGCTCGGCGCCATGCGCCTCATCGTCTACGGCGCCTCGCCGATTTCCGGCGACGTGCTGCGGCGCTCGCTGCAGCTGTTCGGCAATGCGCGCTTCTCCCAGCACTACGGCATGACCGAGACCGCCGGCACCATCTGCGCGCTGCCACCGGCGGATCACGACGTGCGCGGCAATGCCCGCATGAACTCTTGTGGCAGGGCCCTGGTCGGCAGCGAAATCCGCATTGCCGACGCCGACGGCGAGCCCCTGCCCGCCGGTGAGGTGGGCGAGATCCTGATCCGCTCGGATGCGGTGATGAACGGCTACTGGAAGCGAGGCGAGGCCACCGCCGCCGCGCTCAGCGGCGGCTGGTACCACAGCGGCGACGCTGGCTACCTGGACGCCGACGGCTACCTCTACATCTGCGACCGCATCAAGGACTTGATCGTCTCCGGCGCCGAGAACATCTATCCGGCGGAGGTGGAGAACGTCCTGCACAGCCACGAGGCGGTGCAGGACGTGGCGGTGATCGGCGTACCCGACGATCGTTGGGGCGAGGCGGTGAAGGCGGTAGTGGTGAGGCGTTCCGGTGCCGAGCTGAGCGAGGCGGCGCTGATCGAGTTTGCACGCTCGCGCATCGCCGGCTACAAGCTGCCCAAAAGCGTGGATTTTGTCGACGAGCTGCCGCGCAATGCCTCCGGCAAACTGCTCAAACACGTGCTGCGCGCGCCCTACTGGGAGGGGCGGAAGCGGGCGGTGAACTGACCGGCTTGCGATCGCTCCTATAACGACCCCGTCATCGCCAACGGCATCGCTTTTCGATGTGGCGTGGAGATCTATCTGAGTCCCTGCCACCCTGGCCGAGATTGCCGCGTCTCCGGCCCGCTAAGCAGCGCGGTCCGGGTCCTTGCAATGACGCGGGAAAGACTCCCGTCATCGCGAGGAGCGTTTTTCAGCGACGCGGCGATCTCCCTCCGCTTCCCACCCAACTGGCCGAGCATTCTTGTTTTCTAGCTTTTGACCGGTGTTTTCGCGACTCTTGAAATAAAAACAAACAATATTGATTTTTATTGTGGTGGCGGTTAGGGTTGGGACATATTGGGTAAAAAAACCGCCGACCAGTGAGGCCACTGCGATGCATCATAACGATAAGATCCTACCCGGCTGCGCTACGCGCCACATTCCTTCAGCCCGCAGCCACGGCACACTGCCGGCGCTGGCTGCCGCGGCGCTGGCGCTGCTGCTGACTGCCTGCAACGCCGACTCCGACTCCCGTGACGATCGCCGGGCGCCGCCAGCGCCGCTGGTAGACGGCGGCAATGCCGGCGCCGGTACTGGGGGCTCCGGTTCGGGCGGCAGTGCTGGAAATGGAGGCGGCGGTAGCGGTGGCAATGGAGGTAATGGAAGTAGTGGAGGCCATGGCGGCGGAGAGGCGGCCAAGGCCATCGAGCCCTTTTCCCTATTCGGGCCGCGCGACGGCGTCAATGCCAATGCCGCGCACACGGTGGATGTGGGCAACACCATTGACGACATCCTCGAACACGACCGACTGATAGCTCCCGACGGCACCACCGCCTGCGACAAATATTTTGGCTGGGGCGGCGAACCGGTGGTGAAGACCGAAGAGCAGAAGATCCTCTGCGGCAAGTACCAGTTCTTTTACGAGCATTGGTCCACCGAGGGCCTGCCAAAAATGATGGTCGAGTTCAACGAGAAGTGGTTTCCGCAATTTTTCGGTAATGAGTTTGAAAAGCTGGGCTATACGCCAAATCGACATTTCAAGCGAGTGGTGACCGATGTGGTGCCACTGGCGGCCGGCGAGCGCGGCCAGCGTCAGCAGTGCGACGCTGGCTTCAGTAACTGTCAGACCGTCGAGGGGCCGGTGGCCACCGAGGATACCTGGCAGGAGGTCTACACCTTGGTGGCCGACGACCAGCTGCCGGTGGGCTTTCAGCTCGGGCCGAAAAAGAGCTTTGGTTTCGACGGTGCTGGTTTCGCCTGTGCCGGCTGCCACATGGGGCGCCTGCCCGATGGGCGTTATGCGGTGGGCATGGCCAACCAGCACCTGAACTACGGCCAGTTGTTAACGGGGTTTCTGGCGCCCACCCAGGTCAGTACGGCGGCGATGACGAGTCAGCAGGATCCGCGGTTTGGCGAGCTGCTGGCGGTCTTTGCCGAGTACGTGCCGGAAATGAAGAAGGTCGGGGAATTTATGACGACCATGAATATGCACCCCGGCATGATGTTCAACAACCCCTCCACCGCGCACGCGCACTACGGCCCGGCCTACGAGGCGATGATGAACGACCTCAAGCTGGGCACCTGTTATTACGGGCGCTACGGTGAGCTGTTGCGCTGCGATCACCACAATGCGCAGCGCGGGCCCGACGCCTACCGGCAAATCGCCGACGATATGCTGGCGTTGTTGCAGGAAAAAAACGGCACGGTCACCACCGGCGAATGGGTGATGGCGATGAAAGAGTTCTACGGTGTCGCCTACTGCCTGCCCGCGCCAATGACGCCGGCGATGATCGGTGCGGGCGAGGATGTGGAATGGGCGCAGTTTGAGCCATCGCCGGACCCCAGCCAAACCTTCAAGAACATGGCCGAAAGCTGTTCGGGGCTGCGCTGGAACATCGAGTACTGGCGTGAGTTTAGTCAGCTGCTGGCCGCGCTGGGCAATCCCCAACTGCTGAGCGCGCCGATGCTGAGCGTGAGCGATCAGGACCTGCTGATCAATGCCGGCTTCAATGTGCTGGATTTTCTGCTGAGGCCGTTGTCGGACGATCTGGTGTGGACGCTGAGCAAAATCGCCAATGTGGTCGGTATTCCCGACCAGGCGACTTTGGATGCCCACCCCAATATGCGCACCGCGGGTGGGCGCAACACACAGATGCTGTCCATGGCCGGCACCGGCCGCAGTCTCACCCAGTTTGCCTCCGGTTTCGTGATGCTCAGCGGCTCTGTCGACCCGCGCTTTGTGGAATGCGACGATCCCAATATCGTCGGCAACTGGGAGGCCTCACCCAACGGCAGCTGCCGTGTTCGCAGCGAATATGTTCAGCCGCTGGTGGCCTATATCGAATCGCTGAAAACACCGTATCCGGTCAATGATGTGGCTGTTGCTAATGCCGACATCCAGCGCGGCGCCAAGCTGTTTGAACAGGAGTGTCAGGCCTGCCACGACGGGCCCAGCGGCCAGAGCAGTGGTGTGTTCCTGTTTGGCCAGCGCGAGGAATTGACGGAAATACCGCTGTGCGCACCGGACCAGCGCCCGGTGGAATGGAGCGACACTGTTCCACCCGAGCCCACCTACCATCACTGCCGACCGGTTTACACCGAGGTGCCGGCCGATGTCGATATCGAAGAAGATATTTCGCGCTTTGTCGGCTTTATCGCCACCGACCCCACCTACGGGCGCTTTGCCCAGCCCGACCCTGAAACCGGCCGCGCCGGTGTCAATCCGGAGCTGGCAAAACTGGGCAAGCTGTCGCAGGGGGTGAAGGCCCAGCGGCTGACCGGCGTGCGCTACAAGTCCGAGCTGCTGCACCACGGCCAGCTGCGCGATCTGGACGAACTGCTGTGCCGTGCGGGCACCCGGCGCGAAACGGCTGAGCAGCGCAGCCAAACATTCTGCATGGGCTATGACCTGACCAGTTCCGAGGGGCTGGAGACCTACAAGGCCAACAACGGCGATGGCATCTGCCTGCAGGACTGGCAGCCGCTGGCCGGCCACGAGTTCGGCTGCGAACTCAGCGACGACGACAAGGGCCAGCTGATCGACTACCTGAAGACGCTGTAAGCGGCGCTTCAGGTCAGCCGGTCGGTCCTGGCCGCCATGATGAAATCGGTCTTGTGCAGGCCGCGAATCTTGTGGGTCCACCAGGTCACGGTGGTAGCTCCCCACTCGGTGAGCAGTTCTGGGTGGTGACCCTGCTGCTCGGCCAGCTCGCCGACGCGGTTGCTGAAGGCCAGGGCTTCAACAAAGTTCTTGAATTCAAAGCGGCGGCGCAGCTTTAGCACCCCGTCCTCGGCCAATGGCTGCCAGTCGGGAATCTCCTTGAGCAGCTCGGCCATCTCTTCCTCACTGACTGTGGGGGCGCCGGCGCGGCAGGCCTCGCAGGCCATTTCATGCAGTTTGGTCATGGTGTCCCTCCCGGCGATTGGCGATGTGTTTATGCTGGGCCAAAATCGGCGTCGGCGCCAGTGTGGATCAGCGCCAGAGGCAAGACCCAAAACGCGGGGCGAAGCCGTCATTGCGAGCCGCCGCTGGCGGCGCGGCAATCTCCTGCTCAATGGCCGCGACTGGGGGAGGTCAGCGCGCCACGGGATGACGGGAGTTATCGGTGCTATGGCACGGCGGCCCGGAGGTTAGTTGCCCTGCAGCGGCTGCGCCAGAATCCACAGCCCGGCGCCGGTGAACAGCACCATCAGCATCAGCATGGGCAGCTGGCTCAGTGTTGCCTGGCGCTGGCTGGGAAACAGCTGCAGGGCGATGCGGTGGGCGAGGTAGACGCTGGCGACATGGCCGAGCAGAATCATCCACACCTGAATATTCCACACCAGCCCCATGTCTGGCAGCAGCGGCGCGCGCAGGGTGTGGGCGGTGCCGAACAGGTCCCAGCCCCAGCCGAAAGGGTCGGAGATAAGGGCGCGAATTTTCACTCCCTGGCTCAGCAGCAGGGTGTAGTAGTGGGTGAAGTGGTAGACCAGCACGATGGGCAGCAGGCTGTAGGCGAAGTGCAGGGCCAGCTGGCTCACCGGCATCGGGCTGCGTGTCAGCCACTTGCCCAGCCCCAGAAACAGCCAGAACAGCGCCAGGTAGAGAAAGGGCGAGGCGACAATCCACAGGCTCTCATAGAGCACATACCAGGGCCGCAGCCAGGGGTAGGCTAACATCGGCTGTTTTCCGGCCAGCCACTCGACGATGCCGGTGGGGTCCTTCCAGAACAGGTTGAACCACAGCGCGGTCTCGCGCAGGCCGTCGAAGGCGGTGGAGGAGAGCATAAACAGCAAAAACAGCAGCAGGCTAAAGTGTTCTGCGCGCTCTTCCAGGATGCCGGCGCCCGGCCAGCGCAAGCACAGACGCTGCGGCCCGGTGGCGTCTGGGCGATAACGCAGCGGCGCCAACAGTGCCAGCAGGCGCATAAACACGGCAAAAAACTCGCAGTATTGAAACCAGCTGCGCAGCCCCACCAGGTAGACGCCGGCGAGGTTGATCAGGCTGTAGACCAGCAGCGCCACCGACAGCGAAAAGGGGCGGGTATTGCCCAGCAGCTCCAGCCAGATAAAGGCCATGTACAGGGCCAGCGCCGGCCAGTAGGCCAGTTGCGGTGGGTACCGAAAGCGACCGCGGATAAAATTGCGGCAGCATTTGCCGACACCCTCTGCCAGCAGCTTCCAGGGGTTGAGTACCGCGTACCAGTTGCCGAACAGGGCGGTGAAATAGCTGAAACCCAGCGCGAACACCAGCCAGAAAAAGGTCATGTTGATATTGCGGTAGGGGTCGCGCGTGCCCAGCAGGCCGCTGGCGATACACAGCAGCAGGGCCATCACGCTGAGCAGCTTGGCGATGTGGAGCAGCCGCAGCCGGCGCAGGGCTTTTATCGCGCGGCTGTCGCCCAGCGGCAGTGATTGCGCCGGCTGGTTCGCGGCGCCGGCGCCGACAAACAGCCCCACCACCACAAAAGACAGTGCCAGCGCCGCCACCGCGCCGTAGATGTACATCCAATAGGGCATGGGTAGCTGGTAGGGCTGGGCGAAGGAGTGCGCGGCGGCCTCGCCCGCGCTGAACAGGGCGAGCGCGGCGAGTTTAGGGCCGGGGGTAGACTTCCAGGTTGCCGAGGCTGGCATGGGAGTGGTGTAGCTCCAGTTCAAAACGGCCGCTGTGGGCGGCGACGAATTTCAGCGTCAGCGGGGTGCCGGGCTGCAGCTCGGCGGCCAGCTCGTAGCCGTGCAGGTGCAGGTGATCGGCGCTGTCGCTGACCACACGCAGCCGTACGGTGTCGCCCTGCTGGACTTTCATCACCGCCGGGCCGCTGGCTTGGCCGCCAGCAATGCTGAATGCAAACAGGCGCGGCGCCGCCGGCGCAGGCGGCACCGCGCTCGGTGGGGCAGGTTTTAACGCCAGCCACAGGCCGGCGAGCAGCAGCGCCGCGATACTGACTAGAAGAATATGGCGCAGCACGGCTCAGTTCCTGTTCCAGACCCGTTCCCACATCTGGATAAATTCCTCGGCCGAGTTGTACAGCGCGCTCAGGCCCTCTTCGCCAGATTCCAGCCGCACCTCCTCGACAAAGTCGGCGACCATGCCGTAGTGGGCCATGCCCACCTCGTCGATATGCCAGAACTTGCCGCTGTCGAGAATGGTGAGCATGGCCACGCTGACGGGGGCGATATGGTTGAACTGCGGCCCCCAGTCCTCGCCCTGAAATAGTTCGAATGGGTATCGCACCGGCTTGGCATCGCCGCCGCGGGGTCCGGCGTGGCCGCCGAAGCCGTTGCCGTCGGCGCCGTAGCCCAGTGCCAGGTGCTGGGCGTCATTGGGCAGGCCGGCCTTGGCGCGCCAGTACTTGAGTTTTTCCAGAAAGCTGGCGTGGTCGCTGCCGTTGCCCTTGTAGGGGTAGATGGTGCCGCCGTCCTTGAGCAGTTGGATGGCCTGGTCGCTGGTGAGGCCACCGTGGGCATTGTGCGAGGAGACCATCGGATAGGCCGGGCTCTGCTCGGCGGCGATTGCCAGCATGCGGTCCTTGCTGTGGTAGGCGGCGTGGTCGATGTCGATGATCATGCGCTTTTTCATCAGTGCACGCAGCGCGTGCTCGCCCAGGTCGGTGACGGTGCGCGCATTGCAGCGTTGGCCCGCGGGATAGAGCGGCACTATGCCGCCGGTATGTTCAAAAAAGGCGGTGCTCAGCGGGTCGTCACCCTGGTAGGGGAAGGCGGTGGTCATCTCGGAGCCGGGCTTGCGCACCATCGGCTCGTCTTCGGGATAATCCCGGCACTCGGTGGTTTTCCAGAAGCGGTTGGTCTGCATGAAATTGAGGAAATTGAGCACGTCGCCGCTGAAAATCCCGGCGCCGCCCAGCGAACTGTCGATATCGTGGTAGGGATAGACATGGCGCACGCCCCGCTCCCACAGCATGTCGATCTGCTGGTCGATCTGGGCGGTATCGCACAGCCGCTGCTCTGAGCCGTCGGGCTGGAAGCGCACGCCGCAGTCGAACACCTCGGCGACTTCGACGCCGAGGATCACCGCCAGCTTGCCGTCGTTGATGACCTGCCGGGCCTCCAGTGGACTCTTGACGATGCGGTACCAGCCCTTGCCGGGGCCGCCGTGCTGGGCGTCGATGTAGTCCTGCACTTCATAGAGGTAGTCGATCTGCTTGAGGGCGATGCTCATGTCATCGCAGTCGGCATCGGGTTGCAGCGCGTAGCTGCGCCCGAGTTCGCACAGCGCCTTGATATTGGTGCCGTGGTTGACCATCACCCGCAGGCCGGCGCGCCAGGCGCGCTCCACCCAGCGGTAATACATCACCTGGTGGGTGAGGAAATTGCGCGCGGGCCAGTCGACAAAGGTCGGCCAACCCTGGGTGTCGTGGTTGCCGGTGGGGTTCTGCTCGAGGATGTTATTGGCATCGCGGATGCCGTTGGGGCCGTGAAATTCCTCGCAGTCGTGCAATGCATGGGCGACGCCGAGGCGGTGGAAAACCTGACCGTAGAGCACGCCGCCGGCGGAGGGGCCAACGCTGTCGTCGGCCGACAGTTCGCTGGACATGCCCATATGGGTGTGCACCTCGGCAAAGCCGACGATGGGCTGGTCGACGCCGCGGCCCTTGTAGCTGTCGTCGCCGCTGATGCCGATGGGCATTTCCGGGAAGGCGGTGCAGCGTATCTGTGCCGGCACAAGGCGGAAGCCGTTGCCCGAGCTGGCGATCACCAGCTCACCACTGTTGTTTACGCTCAGCTGTTCATTGTCGCTGGTGCGCAGGAAAAAGGTATTGCTGGCTGGTTGGTAGGACAGCTTCCAGATGGCCTCGTCGCTGGGAGCCGCGACACGGGTGACAGCGCCGTCGACGGCCGCCGGCATGTGTTCGTCGCGGCCGTAGAGCAGGTACCTGCCCAGGCCGGTGGCCTGCATGTAAAAGGCTTCGGCATTCGCCGCAGCGGCCGTGGTCGTGTAGCTGCTGTCTGTGCTGCTGACATAGCCACCGCTCGTGCTCTGCAGGTGGTAACAGCCGCGGGCGAGTGCATAAATGTCGGTCGCCGCCGCTGTCGGCTGGCCGCCCTGACGGTTGTTGCTGGAACTGGAACTTGAGCCGTTGCAGCCCGCCAGCAGGGTGAGTACTGCCACACTCAGGGCAGCCAGGTAAGTTGCGCGCATGGAAACTCCTATGGTGCCAGGCGGGGCGTGGTGGACCGCGACGGGTTGGCTGTGCAGTCCACGGTGAACTTTCGAGGGGGTCAGCGGTAGCGAATGCCCAGCTTGTCGTAGCCGAAGGCCAGAATCCACAGCGGGCCAATCAGCAGGAACAGAATGTCAGTGAAGAAAGAGGGTTTCACCGACTCCGCCTTGTGGCCGACAAACTGGAAGTACCAGGCCACGATCCAGATCACGGCGGCGGGAATCCACAGCGGCAGGCTGATGTGGGCCTGGTAGGCGAAGATGCCGGCGACCACGGCGGCGACAAAGGGCAGCATGCCCAGCGCCAGTTTGACCGACAGGCGCAGGTAAAACAGCGCCGACAGCGCCACCAGCACCATGCCGGCGTTCAGCGGCGTGCCGGGAATCGGCAGCAGCCACAGCAGCGCCACCGTGCACACCGCGATGGCGGGCACGCAGGCGAAGTGAATTTTTTTGTTGGTGGGGTTCTGGTGGCTGGCGTTGTATTCGTCCAGCCACTGCTCCAGCGATCGGGCCATGTTCCTGCCTCCGGTTAACGAGGCTCAGAAAGTAGGGCAGCGGCCCGGGAGGGTCAACCGGCTGGCGTCAATTGGCGGTAAATTGGCGTTTTTGGATACGCCAGCCCAGTGCGGTGCGTACCACCTGGTCGCGGTAGCGGCCGGCGGCCACCAGTGTTTTGTCGCGAAAGTCGATGATCTGCACGTAGGCCTGCAGGGTGGCGGCATCGCCACTGCCGTCGACGAAGACATTGCTGATGACGTGGCGCACATGAGGCACCGCGGCCACGGTGTCGCGAAAAAACTGCTGCAGGGCATTGAGGCCGCGCACATCCACCGCTGGCTGGTCGGCGAGAAAGTGCGCGTCCTGGCACCAGATATTACCCATGGACTCGATGTCGCCGTAGTCCAGGGCGTGGGTGTAGCGCGCCAGCAGCTCGTGGATGGCCAGCTTGTCGGCGCCGCTTAGCTCGTCCGCCATGGCTGCATCACTCATGAATGTTAAGCCCCGGCCAACTCGATCTGGATAAATTCGCGCTTCTGCTTGCGACCGGCCAGGCCCGAGAGCACATCCAGCGCGCGCATCTGCCAGCCGTATTTCTTGACCAGCAGGCGGTGGGCGTACTCAATGCCGGCGGCATCATTCATGATTTCAGCGCGGGCGTCTTGTTCTGCGCCCAGTGCCTTGCCGGCGACGGTGCAGGGTGCCACCTTGGCCTCGGAGAAATTGCGCAGGCGCTTGACCTTGCCGGCATCGCCGGCGGAGAAGGCGTAGAGGGTGTCACCGTCGCTGGCAAACCACACCGGGGTGGCGACGAAGTTGCCGTTTTTCTTCAGGGTGCTGAGCAGGATGTAGCTGTGTTTTTCTAGCGGTTTCATCGGCGGCACGCGTGTTATTAGTGGTGCCGGCAGCCTAGCACGAAGCGAGAAAAAAAGGAGTCCCCGCGTGGGGACTCAAGCTCGCATATCCCTGGATGGGTGATTCTGTTGCCGGCCTTAGGCCAGCAGGGCAATGCAGTAGATCATGCCGGTGACAAGGATGGAGACCAGGCCGACGCGAACGGTGGTCTCGGCGATTTCGTCACTGCTGTAGCTGTCGATGAACTGGCTCATGGTC